>NZ_JBYSXE010000090.1:0-6170 GCF_058781925.1 Sphingobium sp. FW306-1B-F04DB
GTTCGGCACGGTCGGCGAGCTCGGCCTCGCTGGGCTTTGGCTTGTTCTTCAGCATCTCCAGAGCCTTGGCCTTGGCGCTGTTTGCGGCAGCAACCCGGTCGTTGAAGCCCGGTTCCTTGAATCCTCGCATCAGATCTATCTCTGTCTCGTCGTTGGTCGCTGGGGGAGGAGAGCCCCTTACAGAAAACTGCACGCTGTGCCCAACTTATGTGACACCGTAGGTGCTACCCGCACGTCACAGCGGCCGTGTCCACCGTAAATTGTGGGAGCGTCGCGTCAGAGCTTGATGAATGGATGACAGCTATTACGTGGCCTGGATGAAGGCTTGAACGGCCGAAATGTCGGCGGAAGCTGCCACTTTCGAAGCTGATCCACAATGACCGCTCTGCACCCTCCTCGGCTGCCCAGGACTCCAGGGTGTCTTTCCGAAAGCAGACGGTCGGCGCCGGCTGACTTGGGGTCCAGCTTAAGCACGCTCGCGTCTACCTTCTAGGTGGACAGCCGCCGATAACTCTCAACGCCGGTGATGTTCTGTTTGTCCCCTGCGGAGTGGTCCACTCAGCATGAAACATCGGGGCCGACATCGGCGTCGAACGGCCATGAATATCATAAAGCAGAGCAAACCCTGCTTAAGCTGGCCAAGTGATGTCTCGGCGATGCCGAAAACTCCCGTCGCTGCGGATTGGGCCGCTTCGAGGGATCAATGTGCCGCCGGGATATTATCGGACCGGAGACGCCATTGCGGCTCCTCCCGAAGTCGAACTAGCGCAGCGAGCGGAAGCTGTCGCGGATGTCCTTGGTGAGCAGTACGGGCTGCTCCCAGGCGGCGAAATGCCCGCCCTTTTCATGGCGCTTGTAGAAGATCAGGTTGGGGAAGGCCTTCTCAGTCCAGCTCTTCGGCGCCGTGTAGATTTCGTCTGGGAAAGCGCTGACCGCGACCGGAATGGTGACGCCCTTGGGCGCAAAGAACGCCAGCTTGCTCTCCCAGAACAGACGTCCCGACGACAGGCCCGTACCGGACAGCCAGTAAAGGGTAATGTTATCGAGAATGTCGTCCTTGGAGAGGCCTTCGCTTCCACCGTCGAACACGCGGTTGATCAGCTTCTGGCTCTGCGGGTCATGATCGATTATCCATGCGGCGAGCGCGATAGGAGAATCGTCCAGACCGTAGAGCGTCTGCGGACGGGCGCCCATTTCCAGCGCGTAGCCGACCCGGTTCTTGAAGAAGAAGTCGAGCTGGTCCCAGGCATACTTTTCGTCGCCGGTGAGACCGGTCGGGGCGGGCCCGCCATCAATGGCCTTTGAAATATTGTCTGGAAGCGTGCCGGGCATGTTGGTGTGGATACCTAGCAATCCTGCCGGCTTCTGCAGCGCAAGCTGCTCATTGACGGCATCGCCCCAATCGCCACCTTGGGCGACATAGTGCTTGTATTCGAGACGGGTCATCAGTGTGGCCCAGGCGCGGGCGACGCGCTGCGGATCCCAGCCGAGCTCGGTCGGCTTGCCGGAAAAGCCGTAGCCGGGGAGCGACGGGATCACGACATCGAACGCGTCCTCGGCCTTGCCGCCGTGTGCGGTCGGGTCGGTCAGCGGCTTGATGATCTTCAGCTGCTCGATGACCGAACCCGGCCAGCCGTGCGTGATGATCACTGGCAAGGCGTTCTTATGCTTCGACTTCACATGAATGAAGTGAATGTCGACGCCGTCGATGTTGGTGACAAACTGGGGATATTGGTTGAGGTTGGCTTCGGCCTTCCGCCAGTCGTAGCCATTGGCCCAATAGTTGGCGAGCTTCAGCATCGTTGCCAGCTTGACGCCCTGCGTATCGTCCGAAACCAGCTCCTGGCTCGGCCACCTGGTCGCCGCGATCCGCCGCTTGAGGTCGGCTAGCTCGGCCGGGCTCGCGCGATAATGAAACGGCCGAATTGACTCGTCGCGGCTCGATGGCCGGTTGACGGTGGATCCCGGAGCCGCCGCCGTCGCGGGCTTCGCGGCTGCCGGGGCCATGGCAGCGAGGGTTCCGAGAACCGCTCCCGCAAGGAAGCCGCGAGGGCAGGTCGATGAAAATAGTCCGGGCATGTCTCTTCTCCTGGGTGAGGACGCGGACGGCGCGGGGCGGGGGAAGGGCCGCCCGCGTCCTCAGTCAGTGCGGAAAATGGGCAACCGCACTGAGCTGGTGGGTTGCTCAGGCAGCGACCGCGAGCGCCACGCTCGCGTCGATTCCGCCGTTGGTCATCTTGGAATAGGGGCAGGTCTCATGCGCGCGCTCGATCAGCGACTGCGCGACGTCCTCGGCAAGGCCAGGAATGCTCACCTTGAGCCGGGCGGTCAGGAAATAGCCTTCGGCCTCCCCGAAATGGAGGTTAACCTCGGCATCCACGGCAGTCTCTGCGGGAAGCAGGATTCCGCACTCCTTTGCCGCGAGTCCCAAGGCACCCTCGAAACAGGCCGACCAGCCGGCGGCGAATAGCTGTTCCGGGTTGGTGCCCGCCCGGTTGGAACCTGGAGGCGCAAGCCTGATGTCGAGCTGATGGTCGGAGCTCAGGGCGGCGCCTTCGCGGCCGCCGACGGTGTGGACATGGGCAGTGTAAAGGGTCTTCGCAGTCATGGTTCGAGTTCCTTTTGTGAAATGGGGAGATGTCAGGCTGCCACGCGGTAGCGCTGCGCTGGCCGGGCATTGGAAAGCTGCCCGCTCATCGCCTGTCGCGCAGACTCATCTCCACACTCTTACAGGTCGTCTTCGTGCGGACCTTTAAGCTCGACGCTGTTGCCCTCGGGATCGTGAATATAGATCGACGGCCCCGTGCCTTCGGCACCGTAGCGCGGCAGCACGTCGGTAGACTCGACACCGCACTCGGCCAAATAGGATCTGAGCGCCGGGCCGTCGAAGGGTTCGATGCGCAGGCAGAAATGATCCATGTTGCGGCCTTCCTGCCTGGCCGCGGCGCCGCCATCGCGACCGCCCGGAAGCGCGACATCGAGAAGGTCGACCAGCGCCCGCCCGGCGCGCAGCTGGAGCAGGCCGAACGAGTCGTCGCGGCGCTCGACGGTGCAGCCGAGCACGTCGCAATAGAAGCGCTCCATGAGGGCCATGTCGCTCACCCGGAGGACGAGATGATCGAGGCCCTGGATGGTGAAGATCATGCTAGATGTCGGGGCATGTGGCATTTGAAATTCCTCAATTTGCCGGGCTAGTCGAGCACGGCAATGCCGTTGATTTCGATCTTCTGCCGGGGATGAAAGAGCGCCTTGACCTCGACCAGGGTGCTGGTGGGCGTGTGTTCCCCAAAGAACTTCCTGGTGACCTCGGACAGCTTCACAAACTCGGCAATGTTGGTGACGTAGACCGTCTGCGCCACCCAATTGCGCAGAGTGAGACCCTCCGCCGCCAGATTGCGTTTGAGAGTTTCCAGGACGAACTCGGTCTGGGCCAGCATGCTATCTTCGCCGACCAGTTCGAGATGGTTGAGATCCCCCTTGAGGGGGGCGATTCCAGACAGGTAAAGCGTATTGCCGGCCCGGATTGTCTGGGTAAAGGCGTTGGCCTTGAACACATCCTCGGCCAAGTAGCCAATGGCGGGGTTGCTGCGCTTGATCTGAGGCGCCGCCTGATGTTCGATGTGTCCGGATTTCGGGGCTGGCGTTGCCTGGATGGGCAGGGCGACCGGACGCAGAGGCGCCGCATCGCCGCCGCGGAGCTTCAACGGGCCTCCGATGAACGCGAATTCATAGACCTTGTCGCGTGACAGCTCATCAAGTGCGACCAACTCGATGATTGGGGCACCCTGCTGCGCCAGGAGATAGGTGTGGAGCGGCACATAATCGTCCGGAACTTCCGAAGGAAAAGCCTCAAAGCTCAGATTGTCCGCGCCCAGCACCATCGCGCCCCCTTCCTCGACGAGATAGCGTGCGGCATCCAGCCCCATTCCGGGTGGATTTGCGATATAGGCGTCAGGATCGTTGAACAGCTTCATCCGGCCGGTCCGGATCAGGATGATGTCGCCTTTCTGCAAGGCGGATTTCTGGCGTGCCAGTGCGTCCCTGATATCCTGACGGGTGATCCGATAGCCGTCCGGCAGCATGTCCACGCCTTTGGCCGCGGCAATGTCGATCATGACGCCGCGAGCGATGAGCGGCGGGAATTTTTCGATGCCGCCGCGCTTCCAGCCACGATCGCCCAGATGCTCGTCGGCCTTGAAGCCGTTCCAGATTTTGCCGTGAATGCCGAAGTGGTTGAGCGCGTCGATGTGCGTCCCGGTATGGGAGTACATGGAAAAAGCGGTCCCGGTATAGCTGCGGGCGGCATTCATTTTCTGACCCACGCCCATCGGGTCATCGACCTCCGTGCCGCGCGGCGTATGGGTCATCCAGAACTGGTAATGGGGGTCGCCCGCAGCCTGCCAGCTGGGCATGCCGATGTAATAATCCGTCGCCAGATCGTAGACCTTGCCGCCCTTGACGCGCGACAGGATGGCAGCGCGCGATTCCGGCGTGATCAGGTTGAGGCGGCCGATTTCGTCGTCAGGGCCCCACGGGCTCTTGCCAACGTCCTGGCCACTGGCACCAACGGGCGCAAGTGCGTCACTATGAGCATGGACCATTTGTGCAGAAAGGCTTGCGCTGCCGAGCAATAGCAGGGCGGCCGCGCGAAGCGTGCGCGAGAGTTTCATTTTGCCTTCCTTTGTGATGTCAATCTGTCGTTGGACACCAACCTACGGGCAGCGCGGCGCTGGAATAAGTCCTTCGCGGTGCGGACAGTATTCGCTACCGGTCAAGAATAGTCGGTCATCACCGATGGCAGCCGGCAGGCCAGAAAGTCGACGAAGGCCCTTACCTTGGGCTGGAGATGGCGGCTAGTCGGATAAACCGCGTAGACGTAGCGCGGTTCGTCCATGAAGTCGGGCAGGATACGTCGGAGGTCGCTGCGCGCAATTGCCGGATCTGCAATGAAGCTAGGTAGTGCGCCGATTCCCAAGCCTGCGACGAGCAGGTCGCGTAGCAACAGGCTGTTGCTGATCTGGCTTCGCTCACTAACTGATGCCGCCGCATTCTCATGTGTGGGGACGAAAACCTGCTTTTGTGCCAGACTATAGGTGAGCATCTTGTGATGCCGCAGATCGTCGGGTGTCGCGGGTTCGCCATTTTGTTCAAGATACGAAGGGGCCGCACACAGATACTGCTTGGCGGTGGCAAGCCGTCTGGCGATCAGCGTGGAATCGTCCAAGCTGGAGCGCAGCCGGATCGTCAAGTCAAAGCCATGCGCGACGGCGTCTACCAGGCGGTCTTCCATCACGACGTCGAGCTGCAAATCCGGATATTCCCGTAGAAATTCTACGAGAAGCGGTGAAAGAATAGTCAGTGTGAAAGATAGGGGCGCATTAAGCCTCAATCTTCCAGTGACGTGCTGGGATTGCTGCCTGATGGAGTTTTCAAGCACGTCCAGCTCATCGAGGATGCGGCAGCAGTCCACATAGTAAGCGCGCCCGGTTTCCGTCAGGCTCATGCTGCGGGTCGTGCGTTGCAATAGCACCGTGTCGAGATGCGCTTCCAGGGCGCGCAGCTGCTTGCTGAGTCCCGCCGACGACAATCCCAAGTCTTCAGCGGCCTTGGCCAGTCCGCCAAGTTCGACGATGCGCCTAAAGGCGCGCATGGTGCTGAAATTGTCCATGACGGCCCCGATGGGAAGAGTTGCGCGCCAGTATCTCTAAATCCGGCATTACAGCCAAATCCTATTGGAATCGACCATCGGGCCCGCGCCGCCAGCCAAGCTGTGAAATTTCCTCGAGATCTTGGTGGAGCAGCGCGGGGCATCGACCGATTTCTAACCCTGTATCGCAATCCGCAGGCAGGCGTTTGAGAAAATCCGGTGCCGATAAATGTTGAGGACCAACATTCCGCCGAGCACCGAAGAGCGCGAGGGATGTCCAATGACCGTAATGGGCGGAATGCGTAGTTAGCCGTCGGTCTGAGCGAACGACGGGATTAGCCCTCGCCAACCCAAAAGCGGACAGGCGGGTCTCGGCCAATCTTGGCCGTCTAACGACGTATGAACATATGGCGGCTTTCGGGCAGCTCAACCCTCACTTCGAATGACTTGTCTGGATGGCTCCCGCGTTGCAAGGCTTGATTTGAGTGTTGGCGTTGGTCGGATGCAGTCTTGTCTTCGGCCT
>NZ_JBYSXE010000091.1:0-6042 GCF_058781925.1 Sphingobium sp. FW306-1B-F04DB
CCCCTTACCCCTCCCTTGAAAGGGAGGGGCAGATATTGGTCGGAAGCTGTCATTCTCGACCGATCCGATGCCCAATGGGCGGAATATCGTGGAGAGCTGCCTTCTCCCCTCCCTTCCAGGGAGGGGCTCAAATGGGTCGAAAGCAGCCGCGCCCGCCCTATACCGGCAGTCCCATATCGGTGTTGTAATGGTGCCAGGTCATGATCGCCGCCGCGCCGCGATGCGGGCGCCATTTTTCGGCGAGCTTGCGTGTCTGTTTTTCGCTCGGACGTTCGGCGAGGCCCAGGATGCGGCCGATCTCGATCTGGACGGCGAGGTCGCCGGCGGGCCAGATATCGGGGCGGCCTTCGGCGAAGAGCAGGTAGATCTCGGCCGACCAGCGGCCGATGCCCTTGATCCTGACGAGCGCCTCGATCGCGCCCTCGTCGTCGGCGGGCAAGGCGCGCAGGTCGAGCTCGCCCGAAAGCACCAGTTCGGCGAGGCTGCGCGCATAGCCCTGCTTCTGTCGCGAAAAGCCGCAGGCGCGCAGCGTGTCGTAGTCACGCGCCAGCAGTTCGGCGGGCTCGCAGCCCGCGCCGAGCTCGGCCTCGAGCTTGTCCCACACCGCCTGCGCCGCCTTTACGCTGACCTGCTGGCCGATGATCGTGCGCAGCAGCGTCTGATAGCCGCGCGGCCGGATTCGCGGCTCGGGATAGCCGATGCGTCCGAGAGCGGCGGCGAAGCCGGGTTCGATCGCTGCGACCGCGTCGATCGAGGTGATGATCTGTTCCTGAGATAATCCCATTTTGTTCCATTGCCTCATTGTGCGCCGCCTGGCCAGCGCAAACAGTTCGTGATCGTCATCCCCGCAGGCGCGCGCGATCATCGCGCGCGCCTGCCAAAAATGGTAGTAACTCCAATGCGTAGCGTATGATCGGGGGGTGGCGCGTTACACTTTGCCCATGAGCCGCGTGCAGCGTATTGGCGGGACGGAGGGACCCGCGGGCAAGACCCCGGATGAACAGGCGGAGCTGTCGCGGCCTGCGGCGACGCCCTTGGGCTGGTGCCGCGAAGTGCTCACGCTGGTGCGACCGCACCACTGGCAGAAGAACATCCTCGTCTTTGTGCCGATGCTGGTCGGGCATGATTTCAGCGTGGTGACGCTGGCGGCGGCGCTGACCGCATTCTTTGCGTTCTCGCTGGCGGCTTCGAGCGCCTATGTGTTCAACGACCTGGTTGATGTCGAGGCGGATCGGGTGCATCGCTTCAAGCGTGAGCGGCCGATCGCGCGCGGCGCGATCAGCCGCACCGCCGCGATCTGGCTGATCCTCGGCCTGGCGGCTGCCGCCTTCGGGCTTGCCGCGCTTCTGCCGATCGGGTTCATGGCCGTGCTTGGCGCCTATTATGCCTCGACATGCATGTATTCGCTGATCGTGAAGCGGATGCTGGGGCTCGACGTCGTCGTTCTCGCCCTGCTCTACACGATGCGCGTGATTGCGGGTGACGAGGCAATCGGCTCGGATTCCTCCGAATGGCTCATCGCCTTCTCGCTCTTCTTCTTCCTCGCGCTCGCGCTCGTGAAGCGCTTCACCGAATTGTCCTACCTGCTCGACTCAGGGGGCACGCGCGCACCCAGCCGCGCCTACAAGGTCGAGGACCTGCGCGTGATGGTGCCGCTCGCGGCTGCGTCGGGGTTCAGCGCGATCACGATCTTCACGCGCTTCATCGGCTCGGATGAGGTGATGCTGAGCTACGGCCAGCCCGAACGGCTGTGGTATATCGCGCCGATCCTGATCTATTGGCTGATCCGCCTCATGCTGCTCGCCAATCGGCTCAAGATCAGGGACGATCCGGTGGTTTACGCGACGGGCGACCTCAAGAGCCTGTTGTGCGCGGCGGTGGTAGCAGGGCTGCTGCTCTGGGCGTGGTAACGTTGGCCGCACCCGCGCCACCGCATATGTCGGGGCTGGAACGTGGATCCCAACGGCGATCGCAGCTCACGCGCGCGCTGGCCTGCGCGATCGGGCTGATGGTCGCGGTTTTCTGCCTGTCGGTCACGAGGCTCGAATATAGCCGTTCTGCGATCACCGTGAATAATTGCGTGTTCGGCGCGGACACCGCGACCTATGCGAAGGCGCTCGCGCAGCAGCGCTATGGGGGGCTCAAGCCGCGCAAGCATCCCCTGGCAGTCGTGCTGATCGGCGGGCTGGCGCGTCCGCTGATCGCACTTGGCCTGCCCGCCGGTACCGCGGGGTCGGTGGCGCTGGCATTGATCCAGGCAGCGGGTGCCGGGTTGCTCTTCGCCTTTTTACGGCATCGTTACCTCGGCAGCGGCGGTGCCGCGTTCCTCGCCGCACTCGCGCTGTCGGCCTTTGGCACCGTCACGATCTTCGGGGTGATCGAAACCTATGGCGTGACCTTCATGGCGATCGCGCTGGCCTGCCTTGCCTTCGCTCTGCTCGCGCCGCGTGTCGAGCGCGCGCCGCTGCCCGCCGCGATCGGGGCAGGGACGGCGGGGGCGATCGTCGCGCTGACCAACCCGCCCGCGCTTGCCTTTCTGGCGATCTATACCGGCCTGGCATGGCGGCGCGCGCCAGGCGGGTGGTTCAGGCGATTCTGGCTGACGCTGCTGCTGCCGGCGGCGATCGCATCGGCGGGCGCGATCGTGCCCGCGATGCTGTTCGATCCGACGGGCGGGCTGGTGTGGCAGGGGCACTATCTGCGGCGCTATGCGGACCTTTCGAATTTCGCCGATGCGCGGATCAGGACCGATTATCTGGCGAGCTTCTTCCTGTTCGCCTTCGTTGCGCCGCTCGATCATGTCCAGTGCCGCTATCCCGCGACCGACATCGCCGCACTTCTGGGCGATCCGATGCGCGCTGCGGCGTTGGTCGGCATCTATGCGGTTGGCCTTACGGGAATCGTCCGCGGGCTCGCGGGAACCGCACGGCCCGTCGTCATCGCGGCGCTGGGCACCGTGGCGGCGCTCTTTTTGTTCTACCTGTTCTTCAATCCCGACGAGGCATTGCTCTACAGTTCGCAATGGACGCTCGCGCTGCTGATCGCGGCGGCGCCCGGGCTGGCGTCACGGGGGCGGGGCAATCTGGCGATTGCGGGGGCGGTTGCGCTCAGCCTTGGCATCAACGTGTCGCCACTCCACAATCGCGCGACCGGTGATCCACGCATGTGTTGCCCGTCTCCGCCGGCGACCATGCTCGAACGCGAGCAACCGCTGCGGCAAAGTCTCGTCGGATCCAGGAGCGTAAGCGCGCAACGTCCGAATTGTGTCGCGGCCGATGGAGGGCGCGCGCGATGACGACAGATGCGCTGGCCCCGGGCTTTGCGCGCGCCACACCGGCCGCGACGCCCGCCGACAGCACCTATGTCACCTGTCTCGATCTGCTGCGCGGCGTCGCGATCCTCGCGATCGTGATGCTGCACGCGGGCAACGCGTTCTTCCAGCAGGGGCTTGCCGATCGGACGCCCGGGTCGGCGCTGGGGCATGCGATCAACCTCATCCTCTTCCACGACTCGACGCTCTATTTCAGCCTGATATCGGGCGTGCTCTATGGCCATCTGTTCTGGCGGCGGCCGCATGGCGCATTCTTCAAGGCGCGGTTGCGCAATATCGGATCGCCCTATCTGGTCGTGAGCTTCGTGCTCACGGCGCTCGCCTGGGCGATCGCGCTGCGTCGCGATGGCGGCAGTGCGGACATATCCGCGTTTGTGCGCGAGCTTGCGGTCAATATCGCGACGGGCGATGCGTGGAACACGCTCTGGTACATTCCCGTCATTCTCGGCCTCTATGCGATCAGCCCGCTCCTCTCGCGGCTGGTACGAGGCGCGCGATGGCGATGGCTCGCCGCGCTGCTCATCCTCGCGCCGCTCCTGATCTCGCGGACCGGGACCGTGCTGACGCCCGAGATCGTGGTCTATTTCGGCGGCGCCTATGTTTACGGGCTGGTGCTCGGAACGCAGCTCGATCTGGCGCTCGACGGGTTGCGGAAGCACTGGCGCTGGTTCTGTGCGGCGGCGCTGATCGCGACCGCAGCGCTCACATTGCTATTCGCGATCAATGTCGACCGTGTCGGGATCACTTCGCTACGCGAGAGCTGCTATTATGTGCAGCGGCTCAGCATCGCTTCGCTGCTGCTCGTGGCGCTGAGCAACTGGTCGACGCGGCCGCCTTCGATGCCCCGCAAGCTCCTGGGGGTAGCGGCGTCGATGTCCTTCGGCATCTATTTCGTCCACGGACCGCTGCTGCGCCCGATCGCTCGGGTCATCGGCCCGATGGTGCCCGCTGACCAGCCCTGGTGGGCGCTGCTTGGCGGCGCGGTCGCGACCTCCGTCGCGGGGCTTGCGGCATCGGTCGCGCTGGTCGCGCTGGTCAGGCTGGTATTTGGCAAGCGTTCGCGGCTGGTGATCGGTTCCTGACGCGCGTCAGTCGAGGTTCGACGGCTGCGACGTACGCCATCCTGCGGGCGCGGGACGGTGGAAGGCCCGGCGGAACATCAGGTTCAGCATGATGATCCAGATCGTGCCCATGATCAGCTGCGCGATATTGGCGCCCATCGGGCCGATCTGCGGGATCAGCGCGATCGCCGACACATGGAAGATCGGTACCACCACCAGCACCGCAAGGAAGAGCTGGCGCGCCTGCCCCATCGACATCAGCGCCGCACGCTTGATCGAGGCGGTAAGCGTCAGCGCGACCGCCAGCATCTGGACGACGAGCAGCGGCGCGGCACCGACGAATGCGCGGCCGACAAAGGCGCGGATCAGCGGCTCGGCCGCCAGCGCCACGACGCCCCATGCGGCGAGACCGAAGGCCGCCAGCATCATCTCGGATTGCCACACCACCGCGCGGAATTCGCGGAGCTTGTTCTTGTTCCACAGCCGCGCGACCTCGGGGTAGACGACCGCCTGCAGCTGCGCGCCCGCCTGGAACGAGACTTTCCCGACGCGCTTGGCGATGTGATAGAGCCCCGCGCTTGCAGGATCGGCGAGTGCGCCGACGAGCAGCGTGTCGAGCTGCTGCGTGCTTGACCAGAGCGTCAGCGACAGGTTGGTCGACCAGGTAAAGCTCCAGATGCCCGGAAAGCGCTCGGAAATCCGTCCGACGCGTGCGCGCAGCACCCGCCCCAGCCCGTCGCGTGCCAGCTCGCGCAGTGCGGCGGCGAAGAGCAGCATCGAACCAAGGATTTGGGTGCTCGCCCAGATCAGGACGAAGGTCATCATGCCCGCGTCGTCAAAGAACGCGACTAGGCACAGCGCCAGCCGCACCGCCATGCTGACCGACTGGAGATAGGCGACGCTGCGGAAGCGGCCAGTGAGGCGCAATATGCCGATCGGCGCGCCGCTCACCCTGAAGAGCAATGTGGTCGAATAGACGAGGATCAGCGCGTAGATCGCTTCCGACCATTGGTAGAACCAGCCGACTGCGAGCATCAGCCCCATCGCGATCAGCCAGCTCGCCGCGGCGGCGCTGAAATCGAGCAATATGCCGAACTTGCACAGGGCGGCGAAATCGTCGTCGCGGCCCGATTCCTCAAGCCCCGCGCCGAAACGGATCAGCGGCTGCCAGGTCTGGAAGCTGACGAGCATCTCCATCGCCAGTGCTGAGCTGATGATCAGCGCAAGCACGCCATATTGGGCGGGCCCTAGTGTCCGCGCGGTCAGCGCCACCGCCCCGAGGCTGAGCACGAGCGTGACCATATTGCCCGACAGCAGATGGCCGACATTGACGAAGCGCGTGCGGGCGGGGCCCGCCGCGAAGATCTGGAACGCACCTTTCAGGTCAGCTAGCCGCATCAGTGATCCGCCCGCGCTCCGGTCCGGCTGCTCATTCTGCGATCGTCCTTGCCACTCATGCCTGCCCTGCGCGCCATTGTCGTGCAAAAGGGCGGGAAAATGGCACCGGGCACCGGGCTTACCTCGGAATTGCCGCCTTTCCTCCAGGCGCCGGCTCGTTCAAAACATCGGCCACCCGCAGTTATAGGCGGGGAGGGATCCGGTGGCCGACTGGGCGAAGCCGTTGTAGCGGGCATCGTCCTTGGCGAGCGC
>NZ_JBYSXE010000092.1:0-2500 GCF_058781925.1 Sphingobium sp. FW306-1B-F04DB
AATAAAAAAGCCCCTCTGGCTGGAGCCGAGGGGCTGCGTGTTGGCAGGTTGAGACCTGGTTGCGGGAGCAGGATTTGAACCTGCGACCTTCAGGTTATGAGCCTGACGAGCTACCGGGCTGCTCCATCCCGCGACAGGAAGGTCTCAGCGCTGAGGCGTTTTTAGCATTATGAATGGGTTCTTTTGAACAAGTATCCGCGCATGCGCCGGCTTCAAAGCCTGGCGACGACCTACTCTTCCGGTGCTTAAGCAACAGTACCATCGGCGCTGTCCGGTTTCACGGCCGAGTTCGGGATGGGATCGGGTGGGTCACAGACGCTATGGTCACCAAGCTATGGAGCCGGCGCAAGAGCGGAAAGAATGTTCTTAAAATCGATACCGTGCACGTTTTGTAATGCACGATTTCCCGAGGGAAATCGTTCACGAGACCAAATATTGGGCTGCTTTAATCATCCTGGCCACAACGACAACCAGGGTTGTCATTGATGGTGGGACTCATCAAGCGTGAATAGAGCAATTAGTACTGGTTAGCTCCACGCGTTACCGCGCTTCCACATCCAGTCTATCAACGTCGTGGTCTCCGACGGCTCTATGAAATCTTATCTTGAGGGAGGCTTCCCGCTTAGATGCTTTCAGCGGTTATCCCGTCCATACATAGCTACCCTGCTGCACCGTTGGCACGATGACAGGTCCACCAGAGGTATGTTCAACCCGGTCCTCTCGTACTAGGGTCAACTCCTCTCAAATTTCGACGCCCACGGCAGATAGGGACCAAACTGTCTCGCGACGTTCTGAACCCAGCTCACGTACCACTTTAATTGGCGAACAGCCAAACCCTTGGGACCTGCTCCAGCCCCAGGATGTGATGAGCCGACATCGAGGTGCCAAACAACCCCGTCGATATGAGCTCTTGGGGGTTATCAGCCTGTTATCCCCGGCGTACCTTTTATCCGTTGAGCGATGGCCCTTCCACGAGGGACCACCGGATCACTATGACCGACTTTCGTCTCTGCTCGACTCGTCAGTCTCGCAGTCAGGCTGGCTTATGCCATTGCACTCTAACAGACGGTTTCCAACCGTCCTGAGCCAACCATCGCGCGCCTCCGTTACTCTTTAGGAGGCGACCGCCCCAGTCAAACTACCCGCCACAGAGGGTCCCCGCACCGGATGACGGTGCTGGGTTAGACATCAGAAAACAACAGGGTGGTATTTCACCTATGGCTCCACCAGGGCTGGCGCCCCGGCTTCAAAGCCTCCCACCTATGCTACACAATTCTTTCCTAATGCCACTCTGAAGCTGCAGTAAAGGTGCACGGGGTCTTTCCGTCTAACCGCGGGTACTCCGCATCTTCACGGAGAATTCAATTTCGCTGAGCATGTACTGGAGACAGTGGGGAAGTCGTTACGCCATTCGTGCAGGTCGGAACTTACCCGACAAGGAATTTCGCTACCTTAGGACCGTTATAGTTACGGCCGCCGTTTACCTGGGCTTCATTTCGGAGCTTGCACCCCTCCACTTAACCTTCAGGCACCGGGCAGGCGTCAGGCCCTATACGTCGTCTTGAAGCCGACTTAGCAGAGCCCTGTGTTTTTGCTAAACAGTCGCTACCCCCTGGCCTGTGCCCCCCACAAGTGCTTGCGCATATGTGGGGCCTCCTTCTTCCGAAGGTACGGAGGCAATTTGCCGAGTTCCTTCAGTACACTTCTCTCAAGCGCCTTGGTATACTCTACCAGACCACCTGTGTCGGTTTCGGGTACGGTCTATACGGTGGGGCTATTTCCTGGAACCTCTTCGAAGCACGTCCAATCCGTTAAGGACGTACAACATACGAGATCCGTCACACACCACCAGGCCCACGAATATTAACGTGGTTCCCATCGACTACCCCCTTCGGGCTCGTCTTAGGGGCCGGCTCACCCTGCTCAGATTAGCTTTAAGCAGGAACCCTTGGTCTTTCGGCGAGAGGGCATCTCACCCTCTTTATCGCTACTCATGTCTGCATTCGCACTTCCGATACCTCCACCGTCGGTTACCCTTCGGCTTCACAGGCTTACGGAACGCTCCGCTACCGCGTGGATAAATCCACACCCTAAGCTTCGGTGCACGTCTTGAGCCCCGTTACATCTTCGCCGCAGGAACCCTTGTTTAGACCAGTGAGCTGTTACGCTTTCTTTAAAGGATGGCTGCTTCTAAGCCAACCTCCTGGTTGTTTTGGGATTCCCACATGCTTTCCCACTTAGACGTGACTTGGGGACCTTAGCTGTAGGTCAGGGCTGTTTCCCTTTTGACGACGGACCTTAGCACCCGCCGTCTGTCTCCTGGACACTACTCGTTGGTATTCGGAGTTTGGTTAGAGTTGGTAGATCTCGCGACCCCCGCATCCATCCAGTGCTCTACCCCCAACGGTATTCATCCAAGGCTCTACCTCAATAGATTTCGCGGAGAACCAGCTATTTCCCGGCTTGATTGGCCTTTCACCCCTAAACACAACTCATCCGA
>NZ_JBYSXE010000093.1:0-5530 GCF_058781925.1 Sphingobium sp. FW306-1B-F04DB
TGGTGCCGGATGAGGGATTAAGCGCCCTACTCAGCAACCATTGGAAAACAAAGGTTTTTTCTGCGACCTCTGCTGCCGTTGTGGCACGCTGTTGTAGCAAATGGGCAGCTTGTGGCAATGGGAACGTATCGCCTTCGGCAGATCGCCATGGGGCCGCGCATTATATGAGGAAGCATGACGTTCACGGAGGCTGTCAGTCGATATATGACCGGCAAAGGATATCTAGAGGCAGCGAAGATGGTCTATACGAGCCCACATCGCGATTGCGAGGCTCGTGTGACAATGACGGTATTACCGTTGAACATGCTAGTCGGGTTCGCACTGGAACTTTTCTTCAAGGCCTGGTTGTTGGCGGCCGGTCGGCCCTCCAAGGAGGTTCGCGGCTATGGTCATCGGCTGACCGACCTTTATGGCGAAGTTCTAGACCAAGGCTTGCCGAACATAGATAAGCTAGATCAATTGGTTGAAGGGCTCGGCGCGGGACACGAGGATTATACGTTCCGGTACATTAATAACGGCGATGAGGTGAACCTGATAACTTGGGTGCAGGCGTTTCCCATTCTCGATGAACTGGACAGGATGGTTGACGCGGAGCTAGGCGCTAGCGCTTCAATCGGGCTGGCACCCGGCCATTAATGCGCCGTTGTGAGTGTCCCTTGGTGGCATCTCCCGCTAGGTACGACCATCGTAGCGAGGTCCAGCCATAACCTAACGTGAAGTAGCGTTCATTCCATAGCGGGGAGGGTGACGCGCGCATCGTCGATCGAGCGACCCGCCCAAAGTCTGTTTTGTACGGCCTCACCTATGGCGTCCAATTTTGCACCGCCTTCTCTCCTCAAGACCTCCCCTTTTTCAAAGCGATTTGGCCGAGGATTAGGGTGCTTCTCCTCGAACTCGCGCTCAAAGAACGCGGCGTCGAGTATGTCTCTAAGATGCGCAATATCCTCCTTCAACTTGGGCTGTATAAAAATTCCTTTCTTGATCAGGAAGTTGTTGAACTCTCCAAATGTTTTCCACACTCGATTGCGATCATGCCAAAAGCGCATTTTAAAATACCGCTGCCCTTTTTCGTCGCCTGTTCTCAACTCCTCTTTTTGCCAATCTGCCAACTCGCAATTGTCAATGAAGTCATTGGCTTGTGGCAGCGACATTCTATCAATATCGGGGTAGGACTGCATGGGCGAGGTAAATCCGACAACCTCCCCGTATGCGTCGTTCAGCTTTGCCCATATCTCAGGCAGCACCTCAAACTCTTGTTGATTGAGCTTGGCGGTCCGATCCATGAGAGCGTTTATTTCAAATTTTAGCCGTTCGAGTTCTCGCTGCTGGGCATGGCGATAGCTTTCCAAACGCTCATTAAATTTTGCTGTAAGCCACTTATCGCCGAGATAGCGGAACAATGCGTAAGCTGTCCCTGTGACTACTACTGTCGAAATGCCGAGCCATCCAGCTACGGCTAAGGCGTTTGTGAACATGGGTGAAAACAGCATCGAGATTGTTCTCGCATACATTGACAGCAAAGGGTGGGCAATCGACTACCGCTTCGCCAGCGTCAACAGGGCATCCTTGCCCATCGCAGTGGCGCACAACGCCGTTACCATCCCATCCGACATCGGAAACCCTGATAGAAGGCTGAGAATGAATGCTGTGCCCATTGCTATCGTGGGTGCCACAAGCATCGTCTGCACGCCTGCCTTGGAGCCATCAATAATCTGGGCCTTGTGCCTCTCGATTACTTCCAGAAGATGGGCGAGAGGCTTTCCCTGTTCGGCGTGTCGGATCAGTTCACCCAATGCCTGATGCAAGTCCTTCAACATTGTAAGGGCATCTTGTGTGGCGGGATCATTCAGGCGCTTTGCTTCAATTGCGTCAATTAGGTGCCCGACCGCATCGACCGCCAATGGCGCTACCTTAACAATCATTTGCGCGTGTTCAGCAGCCCCTATGCGTCCGGTCCATCTGGAGCTTTCAATCGTCTTTTCTGGTGCAACGGCGCTGCCGGCTTTCACCCAATCGCCGCCTATCGTAACTGGTTCGCCGCCGATCGTGATAGCTTCGCCGCCGATGGTTATGGGCTCTTCTTTGAAAGTGAACAGTTCCCCATTGACCGCCACCTGCCCATCTGGGGGATATAGACCAACTCGAAACAATGCGATGTTCTTGCTGAGTTCCGCGAGGTGAGCGGCTACGATCTGCTCTGTTGCCTTGTGCTCTGCGCTCGACCGATTTACCTCTTGTTGCGTGCTGTCTGCGATGGCGGCAGCTCGCTCAGCAGCCTCACGACCGAACGCTTCAACTTTCTCAATCGCAATTTCCCGAACGCCAAACCCTTCCACGCCCCCCTCTCCGCCAGCATAAGTCGCCGCTTGGAACGTGCCAGCCGCTGCAAGTCCAATGGCCGAGCCGATTAGGTCGACCGCTTTTCGAATTCGGGGTCCTGAGCGAAATAGTCCCTTGTTTCTGAAATCCACATCAAGCGCCGCAAGTTCGTTGTTCAGCCAGCGCCGCGCCCTTTCGATCCGCTGGTCAAGAACTACCTCAAGTTCGTCCATCGTCGGTCAGCCCCCATGTCAACAAGGCGCGCTGCATCCGCATTGACGCCTTGAACAAATTGAAACGATGTTGAAGAAAGTTGCAAGCTAACAGTAGGTTAGGCCGCACGTTGGAGGTTCCATTAAGGTGACTGCGATTTTGCTTGGGCGATACAGCGATCTAAGACCAATCGTCGATTGCAGGGTAATTGCCGCCGGAGGATTTACGACCACAAACGAGGGGGGGTATCCCTACGTTGCTTTGGTCGACACTGGATGCACGGAAGCAATGCTGACACAGGAGGTCGTGGCGGCGTTACGTTTAACTCCAGAGGGACATGGCCATAGCTTTACCGCAGGGGGCACCGTCTTTGCGCCGTACTACAAGATAGACTTTGCTTTCGATATGCAGATGTTTGATGGTCGTTTGCTGCGCTATAAGATAGAGAACACAAAGGCATTTGTTCTCCCAAGCAGCGATCATCATCAAATCGCTATCGGAATGGGCGTGCTTAAAGCTTTCACTTTGTCGTTTCCGCCCGACTTCAATGCATTTTTTCTGCGATATACCGGCCCAACCGCCTAGTTTGCTGTGCCTACACGAGAGGCAAGTGTTTAATTGCAGGGGAACGCCTTAACAAGCGCTTCTCTCACGATAACGGCAGGCGGTGAGCCCCATTTTTCGGGATGATCTTTAATGTATTTCCGTGCGATGGCGAGTGTCTGGATCGTAGCGGCATCCGAGTTTGGACGGCACGTTATCCGATTAAGTTGAAGCGTGTCGGCTGCCCCCAAGATATAGCTGGTGCACGTGTCAAGTTGCAGCCCGTTATCTACTCGGCACGCTTCTGCCAACATCCCACCAGTCACCGTGGAAAGGCTGACATACTTATCTGCCGGATGAGCCTGCGCTACAAGCGCAGCCAATAACCACATCATCCCCAACCCCCTACGACTTCATTTTGCCCCGCTTACGCGAGAAGGCCACTTCGACCAATAGCAACAGTTAACGCTCGTGGACGGGGTTCACTGAGCTAGGCAATTGCCCGCCTAGTAGCATACAGACATGGCAGGTGGCGGGGGGTTTTGAATGGCCGCCATAGGTGACAGGGGGAAGATTGTGTTCAAGTCCAAGACGGTGTTTGTCGTTGGCGCAGGGGCCAGTTGTGAAGCGGGACTGCCAAGCGGGGAGGACCTAAAAAAGAGTATCGCTGGGGTGCTCGACATTCGTTTCGACGAATGGGGTTCCGACCTCATTTCCGGTGATCGTAGGATTGTGGACGCGCTCCGAGAGGCGGCTCGCGATGCGGGCGACAATCGCGCGAATATAAACCCGTACCTTCACAAGGCTTGGCGTATTCGTGACGTCGTCCCGGCGGCTGCCATTTCCATTGACAACTTTCTTGATGCCCATCGAGGCGATGAAATACTGGAGCTTTGCGGAAAGCTCGGCATCGTTAAGAGCATTCTGGACGCTGAAAGGGGCAGTAAACTCAAAGGAAATAGACACGTTGGGGATACCTTTTCCCTCAGCTCTTTGGCCGGAAGCTGGTATCTCAGTTTCTTGAATATGCTTACCGAAAATGTAATAAAATCGGATATAGCATCAGTTTTTGACAATGTTACGATAGTAACGTTCAATTACGATCGTTGTATAGAGCATTTTTTGGTGCAGGCTTTGTCAGATTATTACGAGATTACAATCCAAGAAGCCGAAGCCATTGTATCTAAGCTGCCCATTTATCATCCGTATGGCGCGGTCGGAGCCTTGCCTTGGCAAGACAGGCAAAACTATACTGCCTTTGGTTCTGAGAGAGGCAACCTCCTGTCGATGGCACGGCAAATCAAAACATTTACGGAAGGCATGGATGACGATCAGATGCTTACGGAAATGCACAATGCTATCATCGATGCCGAGACCATTGTCTTTCTAGGATTTGCATTTCATCCAATTAACATGAAACTCCTTACCCCTCCCGTTGAGAGTGGAGTTAAGCGCGTGTTTGCTACAACCTTGGGTCTGTCGGAGGCAGATAAGACGGTCATTGCCGATGATGTTTGGAAAATGCTCGGTAAAGGACATTTTACTTACGCAGAAAAAATTGGAAGCGAGCCGGAGTTCGCTGACCTAAAATGCGGAGATTTTTTCAAGTACTACTTTAGAAGTATGAGTGCTCAGGCTGATTGAATTCGTGCATGTGCTCTATAGTGACAAAATCACGTGGCCGTTCCACTCCACAACCTCATTCCGGTATACTTACGCGAGACGGCAACTCCAACTAATCGTAAGCCGGATTGCCCCCATGGCCCCCCGGCCAGCACAACGCCTGCGCCGCATAATGCCTCACCATTGATCCTTTACATTTCAGACAACGAAGGTAGTTTGTAACGTCAGTTGAGAACAACGGGGGAACAAACTGCCATGACTGATTATGTCGCCTATGCTCGCGTCTCGACCGACAAGCAGGGCAAGAGCGGGTTAGGGCTGGAAGCTCAACAAGCAGCAATCCATGCTTTTCTTCGGGAAGGGGACAGGCTGCTTACGCCTACCTACGTCGAGATCGAGAGCGGCAAGGATGATGCTCGACCTGAATTGGCCAAGGCCCTCAACCGCTGCAAGCTGACAGGCGCTACGCTCTTGGTGGCCAAGCTGGACAGGCTCAGCCGCAATCTCGCTTTCATCGCCACGTTACAGGAAGCGGGGACGAAGTTTGTTGCCTGCGACATGCCGGAGGCGACCGAGATCACTATTCACATCATGGCTGCCATGGCTCAGCACGAGCGGAAGGCAATCAGCAGGCGCACGAAAGAGGCGCTTGCCGCTGCTAAGGCGAGAGGGACGAAGCTCGGTGGCTGGCGGGAGCGCAAGGACAAGCAGCCGCGAACGCCGGTCGATCATCGACTAGGGACCATCGCGCGCCAAGAGAAAGCCAGCGCGTTCTCCGGCCGCGTGGCAGAGGCGATTGCCGAGCTACAGGCTCGGGGCATTACCGGTCTGT
>NZ_JBYSXE010000094.1:0-4841 GCF_058781925.1 Sphingobium sp. FW306-1B-F04DB
GGAGCAACCACCCTGCCAGCCAGCACGTCTGGCCGTGACTGAGGGCGAATCGCGCCGCGATTACCCCATGTTTCGGGAAGCTCCGCAAAGTGGCTGAACGGCAGACTTGCGGGCGGAAGCGGACATTTGCGCGAGCAGAGACTATTGGCAGCTTCACGCCCAGACCAGACTTTACTTCCCACTGTTCGTTCAGCTGGATGGCGGCCATCAGAAGCTCAGTCGAACTGACGTGCGAATGGTTCGTGGCGCTCCCGGAAAGACCCAGACAGGACTGTACGAGCTCTGCGTATAGCGCGTGTCGAACAGGTTGTCGGCCTCGACGCGCAGCGCAACTTGCAACGAGAAGGCATAGTCGACCGCTGCCTTTGCCCTAACATAGGCGGGCAGGACCAGCCCGCTGCCGTCGATGGCGCCGGGGCGGTCACCGACATAGCTCGCGCCCGCGCTCACCGAAAATCCGCGGCCGTCGCCGTCGAGGAAGCGGCCAAGCGCGAAGATCGTGCCCGCATGCTCGGGCACGTTGAGGACGTGATTGGTCGCGAACGTGCTGTCGTCGGCGCGCGCATGCGTCCACGCATAGTTGGCGACGATCAGCCAGTGCGATGCGAGCTTCACCGATGCGTCGAACTCAATGCCGCGGCTGGTCAGGCTGCCGACGGGCGCCAGGAAATTGGGATCGACCGGATCGTTGGTGAGGATGTCCCGTTTGGCGATGTCGAACCAGGTGATGGCGACATCGCTGCCTGGAAAGGCGGCGGCCAGCCCCAACTCATATCCCTTGCCGCGCTCGGGGGCGAAGCCTTCCCCGTCACGGCCGGTGCCCGAATTGAGCAGAAAGCTTTCGCCCCAATTGACGTGCGCCGCCAACGCCTCACTAAGCTGATAGCGCGCGCCGATCCGGAAATTGACGGGTTCGTCAACGGCGCGCCCAACCGCTCCGGGGCTATTGTTGCGGATGCGCTGGCGATAGGCGTCGAACCGGACGCCGCCAGTGAGAGTCAGCCGGTCGGTTACGTCCCACATATCCTGGGCGTAGACAGTGCTAACCCGGCGCTTCTCACGATTGTCGGTAAAGGGAAGGAGCGGCAACGCAACGCCGCCGTAGGCGGGCGCATACACGTCGATGGCATAAGGATAGGCGGCGGTCGGATTCCGGCGGTTCAGCATCTCGGTATAATCGAGCAGATAGTTTTTGAGGCCGATGCTCGCGCGGTGCCTGCCCAAGCGCCCGGTCAACTCGAGCCGCGCAGACAGGTCATCGACCGTGTAATCGCGCTCGCGGCGCTGCCGCCAGAGCGTGCGGTCATCCACAAGCCGCGACGGATCCGATGAAAAGCCCCGCAGCGATCCGGTCCGCCACGCGATGCCCCCGTTCAGCGACCAGTCTCCACGGAGTTCGAAAAACCCGGTCACCTGATGGCGTTCGTTGCGGAAGCGCGTGATCCCGTCTCCGGGCTCGCCATAGAAGCGCGAACGCGGCAGGGCGTTGGCGTCGCCGTCGATCGCCGGAATGCCGCGATCGAAGGGCGCGTCGAAGTTGGTGAACTCGCCAATATAGGTGATCCGCGTCGCCTCGTTGGGCGACCAGGTCAGCGAAGGCGACACGACCCGGCGCTTCAACGTAACAAAGTCGCGCCAGCCCTCGTTGTCCTCGGCCGCCACGACGATCCGCGCGGCGATGGTGAGCGACAGCGGGCCGGTTGTATCGAGCTCGATACGCCGCGTGTCGAAAGAGCCATAGGTGAGGAGGGCGCTCGCCGCCGGCGTGAACCGCGGCGTCTTCGAGACGATGTTGACGCGTCCGCCTGGATCAATGTCCCCGAACAATGCGCCCGCCGGCCCCTTGAGCAATTCGATGCGCTCGGCGGTCGCGGGGTCGCGTGGCGGGCCGAGGCCCCGGTTTGCGAGGAAGCCGTCGACATAATATTCGGCGCCGCCGTCGGGTGTTCCGAGAAAGCCCCGGATCGCGAAATTGTCGAGAAACCCGCCGCGGTTGTTCTGGTTGCTGACGCCGCTCACCAGCCCGAGCGCGTCGGACAGGCGATAGGCGCCCGCGGCGGAGAGAAGGTCGCGCTCGACCGATCGGCTCGATTGCGACATGCGTTCGGTGACGGTGTCGGAAGAGAGCGTGCGGTCCGTCCGAGCTCCCCGCGTGCCCAGGACAACAATCTCGTTCTCCTTTTCGGGGGCCGGATCGGTCTCCTTCGCCCCGGCGCTGGCGGGGAAAGGGAGCAGCAGCAGCGACGGCAGGACGCGTGCCGCAGAAAATCGGATCCGCAAGGGATTGCCTTTCATGAGATGATGTAACATCGCCATTGGCGAAAGGAAGTCTATCTTGTCAAGTTCACTCAACGGGCGGCGATCCGCTAAGCGTTCCATCGCGTCGACGTCGGCCGGTGCCGCCCGCGCGGGCCAGGGCGCCCGGATCGCCTCGATCGACGCGCTGCGGGGCGTCGTGATCCTGCTGATGCTCGCGGACCACACGCGTGAGTTCTTCTTCCTGCACGCGCAGGTGAGCGACCCCATGGATCTGCGCACGACCGAGCTCGCGTTGTACTTCACAAGGTTGACCGCGCATCTTTGCGCGCCTGTCTTCGTCGCGCTCACCGGGCTCGCGGCCTGGCTTTACGGTCAGACGCGCGGGGGCACCAAGGCTGCGTCCGCCTTCCTGTTCAAGCGCGGACTGTTCCTCGTCGCGCTCGAATGGACGGTGATCAACTTCGCCTGGACCTTCGATTTCACGCCGGCGACGGTATATTTGCAGGTGATCTGGGTGATCGGCCTGTCGATGATTGCCCTGGCGGCATTGGTACACCTGCCGCGCTCTTCATTGGTGGTCCTGGGATGCGTCATCATTCTAGGCCACAATCTGCTCGATCCCGTCAGTTTCGCGCCCGATGCACCAGGCCATGCGCTATGGGCGATCCTGCATGATCGCGGCTTCATCGATCTGCCCTGGGGTGGCCAGGCTCGAACTTCCTATCCGTTGCTGCCGTGGATCGGCGTCATTGCATTGGGCTATTCGGCAGGTCCGTGGTTTGCGCGGGGCTTCGAAACTACTGGGCGCCAAGCGCTTCTCATAGTCATGGGCGCGACCCTGCTCGGGCTCTTCGGGCTCCTTCGCGGTATCAACGGCTATGGCGAGTTCCAGCCGTGGCAAGCAGGCGCGACCACGCTCGGCACGGCAATGAGCTTCCTCAACCTTACCAAATATCCGCCGTCGGCGGATTTCCTGCTGCTGACGCTGGGCCTCGGCGCCTGGCTACTGGTGGCATTAGAGCATCTGCCGTCGCATCCAATGCGCTGGCTCGCCGTATTCGGCTCCGCGCCGCTCTTCTTCTACATCCTGCACCTCTACCTGCTCCATGCGCTCAACATCGCTGCGGCTGCGGTCTGGGGCGAAAGTGCGAACGGCTTGTTCAGCCTGCCCAATGTGGGCGCAGTCTGGCTGCTGGCAGTCGCAGTTGCCATTCCGTGCTGGTTCGCATGCGCTGCGTTCGCGAATATGAAGCGCCGCAGCGCCGCCCGATGGCTTCGATACCTGTAAGGCGCGCTGTGCCAGTCCATGCCTCCGCCGCTAGGATAACGGGCAACGCCGGTTTATACGGAGTGCTACGTAGACGCTCTCGTGGGCCCAGCGGTCTGAAGGGGGAAGCGGCGAACTATGGCGACGCGCTCCAGCGGCATTGCGGGCACCGTCACGGCGACGGCGGCGGGTATCGCGCTCCTCTACTTTCTGCGGGACATCCTGATCCCACTGGTGCTGGCGATCGTGCTGGCCGTTCTGGTCGATGCGCTCGTGCGCTTCATCGGCGCACGCTCGCGCGGAGCGCCGCATTGGGCAGTCGTCACCCTGGTCGCGGTCATCGTCATCGCGTGCGCCGTCGCAGTAGCCCTCGTCGTAGGGCAGGGCCTGGCGCAGATCGTAGGGCAGACCCCCGACCTCGTCGCGCGGCTCGAACAGATCGTCCGGGAATTGGGGCGGGCTGTGGGCCTGGCCCGGACGCTGCACCTCACCACCCTGCTGGGAGAGATCAATGTGCCGCGCCTCGCCGGCTCCGTCGCCGGAGGCGTCGGCGAGTTGCTTTCCGGAATCCTGCTGACGATCACCTACTTCGCCTTCCTTGTCGGGGGGCAGCAACGGTTTGAGCAAAGGCTTTCCAGCGTTAACAGGTCCATCGGCGGAGCCGCGCCGGTCAAAGACGCGATCGACCGGGCGGCAGCCAACATCGAGATATATGTCTGGGTGCAGACCGTGACAGGCGTGATGATCGCCGCCCCCGCCGCGCTCGTGATGTTCGGGGTCGGGCTGGAGAACGCGTTGTTCTGGACGATCGTGCTGTTCCTCCTCAGCTACATCCCCATGATCGGTGTGACGGTGGGCTCGATCCTGCCGGCGCTGTTTGCGCTGCTGCAATTTCCGTCGTGGTGGCAGGCGGCGGTTGTTTTCGGCGGCATCCAGGTCGCAGCCTTTGTCGTGGGAAATTTCGTCTACCCGAGGATGCAGGCGGAGAGTCAGAACATCGATCCGGTGGCTACGTTGCTTTCGCTGGCCTTCTGGGGCTGGCTTTGGGGTATCACCGGCGCGTTCCTCGCCGTGCCGCTGACGCTGATGGTGATGATGATCTGCGCCGATTTTCCGCGCACGCGATGGCTCGCCATTCTGCTCTCCAACGATGGCGATCCCGACTTCTCCATGAGAAGACGGATCGATGGGAAAGACGGCGGCGGTGAGGGTGAGTAGGGAGGTTTGCGCATGCTGCGAACGTCCTGTCTGGATGGCTCCCGCGTTGCAAGGCTTGATTTGAGTGTTGGCGTTGGTCGGATGCAGTCTTGTCTTC
>NZ_JBYSXE010000095.1:0-4506 GCF_058781925.1 Sphingobium sp. FW306-1B-F04DB
TGTCCGACATTGCCCGTCATTTGAATGGCCAAGGCATCAGGAGCGCACGGGGCGGCGCATGGCAGGCGACACAAGTTGCCCGCGTTCTTGCTAAGACGCCGGGCTGAATGCTGTTAGGCCTAAGGGCTATTTATCTACTGCCTTAGTTGTTATCCCGCTGCTCAAGACATGTTGGTGATAAGCTATGTAATAATACGGGTGCTAATAAGTCACATACACGTATAAAAATCACGAATACGTCGTTTTCGATCTTTCAACATCGGTCGGCATTGCTTAGGTGGCCATATAGTCCTGCTGCAACAGGGCGGAACGGAAGGCAGAGCGCATAGGACGCCGCTGACTTTTCCTGCTCATCAGCTAGGCCAGTGGGCCGAACGGGCAGCACGGGATGCCAATGGCATCGCCGATATGAGCCGGAGGCGGTCAATCGCCGTGTCTCCGGTACTCCACGACATCATAACACACACCGAATGGGCGCATGACCGTAGCGCCCGTCTATTACTGTTTCAGAAAGGAAAATCTATTGAACAACCAGACAATACCAACGCAATCAGCCAAGAAGTGTTCGGCTGATCAATGACATTTGACTTGACCAATGAGTGCGCGAGCATTCTTGGTTACCTACCCGACATTCTGCCCGACCATTCAATCACCCGTCCGAGCAACGCTAGTGAAGTAGCCAAATTTTGGGAGCAGGCCATGCCTATGCTGACCAAATTGCAGCAGAGCTTCCCAAGCCTCGACGGAAAGAAGTTGGGCGGAATGAACAAGCTCTATCTGTTCGACCCGGCCGCTTTCATCCCAACGTTGGAGCGAGACGTAGTGGCCCACTGGCTACAAAACCCCCCGAGTTTAGAGCTTAGCGCCGGACAGATGGCCGCCCTGGCGTCCCGTTGGTACGGTCAGTCCGTCACCGATCATCGCATCAAGCGGCGCTTCAAAGATCCTAAGTTGACACCGCAGCTGCAACGGCTGTGCCATGAGCGTGGGAACGCAACCAACATATCCATGTGCAGGAGCCTGCCGGAAATCCAGAGGCGGCTAAGGCTGCGGGCTCTCCGGTCTGCTGAAAAATGGACGTTCCGTGGCGAGATTACCTTTTATGGCAATGGCACGGTGACCATCCGCGATAGCATCGTACAGCAGGATAAAACCCCTACTGGCAAAAAGCGTGTTCGCGGCAATGGATCGGCTGTTTCTGTGGATGCCCTGCGGAACGTGTTGATGGCGCATTCCTGATTGAAGATCATGGCAAATCATGGGGACCATAGAGTTCTCTATATTACACGATCTGCACAAAATGGCGTCTCGCCCTTCAGCGGCGCGCCTGCACTCTGCAACTCGTTCTGCCTCTCAGCTCACTGCGGCGGCGGTTCTCTAAGCCGTCCTCCTGCGAGCCCCATTCATGGGGCGAACTTTCTCCAAGGAACGCCACTCATTTCCTCTTCCTCCCGACCGCATGGCCCCCAATCCGATCCGCGTTTCACCCTTCACCATCAACAACCGCGCGCCGACAAGCTGGCCGCACGCCAGCGGCGTCTCTGCCATGCCGATCCCGCCTTTCGGGAGGCCTTGAGAACGCGTGTGGCGAGCGTCGAGCGGTTCTCGGCGTTCCTCAGCGGCGTGCCCTTCTATATTGCTCTGGAGCGCCCCTGCCCCAAATGCGGGAGCTTCAAGAAACGCACGCGGGACCGGTCTTGCTACGGCTGCCACCTGAGGCGCAGCGGTGAAAACTTCGAGCGCATGAAGGCAGGAGTGTCGCCTATCGTCTCACGCAGTAAGGATGGCCACCTAGACTTGCTTGCCCGCAAGAAGGCCGAACGGCAGGGCGAGTTCATTGCCGCAGAGTTTGGACAGCTATCGGTAAGGCGCTTTCCGACAGGCAGACTGGAGGTAACATTCCCCGATGGTTACTGCGAGCCGGACCTAAGCAAGACTGACGGCCGTCATGTTGAGCGCCTCACCGAAATGCTCCCGGAGCTTAGGGAAGCGCTAATCTGGGCGGGCTGGTACTAGGCCAGCCCCCCTTGCTCGCAGCCACTAGCGCGAGGTTTTCCCTTGGGAGCTATCGGATGATGCATACCAAAGCACGTACGCACTAACGTACTGTTTGCGCCGCCGCTCATCGGACGAACGGGCGGACGCCATGGTGTTGGCGGTAATCTCCTGCGCGTCGGTATAGGATACGCCGGGGTGCGGGATGGCCTCTAGGTTTGCCTTCATCTCTGTGAATGCGACTTCGTATTGCGCGAGACATGCCCCCTCCATGGCCATCTCGTAACGCTCCGGAGTGACACGACCTGAGCGTAGCTGGCTATCAGTCGCCTCTAGGCAACCTTGGTAGGCGGCGATTTTCTCCTTAAACGCTAGGCTAACTTCGGCTGCCGCTTCCGCTTGTGAGCTTGCCATTATACTAGCCGCTGCGACTGCCGTTAATCCGAACATCAGGTACGCCTTCACTGCCCATTCCCCCATAATATTGACGGGCAACCATGGCACTCCAGTTATGGGTCGTAAATACCGTAGAACTGAAAGTCGCCAGCCGCGACCTGTGGACGCGTGGCACGGGTTTCAGGGCAGCAAGACACGGAAGGTCAGCTCAAGGCGCTGGGTGAGGCCGTGCGCGCCCGGAGGAAGGCCGCTGGCATGTCGCAAGAGGCGCTGGCGGATGCGGCGGGCATCGACCGCAGCCACATGGGCAAGATCGAGCGCGGCGAACGCAACGTGACGATCCTCAACATCGTCCGCATCGCAGCCGCACTCAACGACCGGCCGTCGGCCTTGCTACACGCGGCCGGATTGTAACGCACTGTCAGCCCGCCGCCGCTTTGGCATCCTCGACATGGAACCTCGGGAACTTGGCCAACTGAGCAGCGAGCGCGGGGAGGGTATGCCGCCCATAGGTTCGGCCCACCGCCTTGGATGCATGGCCGGTCATGTAATCGTGCGCAGCTTCGTCTAGCCCCGCCTCTCTGGCGATCGTCTTGAACGTGTGACGCCAAGCGTGATTGGGCATGATGCCCGCATCGGTAATGCCCAAGCCTCGCACCCAATCGGCCAACTTCTGACCCGTTTTCTTGTATTGGCCGCGCTCGCTGCCGTCGGGCGCAAGCTCGGGATTGTAGAACAACGGGCCGGTCTTGCCCTTGGTGGCAACAAGGAAGCCCTGTTCGATAAGATGCTGGTGGATAGGGACGTATCGGTGTTTTTTGGTCTTAACCCTGCCAGCCTCAGGGGTAATCAACAGCGTCCAAGTGCCATCAATCTTCTGCACATCCTCGGCTCGAAGTTGCGTCATCTCGTTTACCCGTGCGCCGGTATAGGCGCAGAGCCAAGGCACCCAACGGAAAGCCAGCTTGCGCTCATCGCTGAACTTCTTGGTCACGGGCTCCAAAGCGGCGGCTAGGATCATCTGTTGCTCGTCCGGCGTGAAATCCCGCTCTCTAGTCTGCGTTTCGCGGGGCTCACGGAGCTTATTTACATCGGCGGCTGGATTGCTCGCAATAAGCCCTTCATCCTCACCGTACGCAAAGATGACCTTAGCCACGGCGAGGTAGCCCACATTGACCGTCTTGGGGGAACGGGGCTCTCCGTCCTTCTTGGGCGTATCCCGGACATGATCGCGCCATGCGCGGATGTCTTTGGCCGTGACCCGGTGCGCGTGGTCGTGGCCTAGGAAGGCCACCAAGTCGGCAGTACGCGACCGCCATTCGCTCTCCGTGGTCGAGGCGTTGCCAGCCTGTACCGCGTACCCCTCATACAGGGCAGTGATCGTGACCGGCTCCAGATTGCCCTCAGACGTTCGCTGAGCGACGATAGGAGCCGGGGTGCTGGACACGCTGCCGGAGAGCCGTTGCTCAATCTCCCGCTTCTCCACGCGCGCCGCTGCGAGTTGATCCTTGATCAACGCCATGTCGAACTCGCGGCCTTCAAGGATGTAGCGAAAGGCGCGAAGCTCCCGGGGCATTTGCTCTGTGGAGCCCGCTAGGCGGTTTTCAAGATGCGCCATGTAATCCGCCAGCTCCTCCCGTCGAGCCTCTTTGGCGCCGACCGTTCGGGCCTCCTCGGCGTCATATGCCTGCTGCCGCTCAAATGCCTCCTGCGACATTCTGGCGAAAGGATCGAACGACGAGGCCTCGACAATGGGCGCGGCCTGCTGACGGGCAAGCTCTTTCTCAGCAGCCTTCAACAGTGCCGTTGTGCGGACGGTTTCATGCCCGACCAACTCCTTAGCCTCGGCGCGGTCCTTGGTCTCAAGGGAAAAGAAGTACTCACGCTGCCCGATGATCGGACGGAGGCGGGCAGGGACCGACCTACGAAAATAATACGTGCCGCCCTCGCGGGGGCCATGAAGATAGGTGCACATACTTACGTTTCCTCTGCTACGTTTGTAGCAGACGCCTGTAGAAAAGTACTTGTTTTCCAAGGTTTTCTAGCTTCCCCAAGGGCTTGGGGAGGCTTGGTGCCGGATGAGGGATTCGAACCCCCGACCTTCGGTTTACAAAA
>NZ_JBYSXE010000096.1:0-4268 GCF_058781925.1 Sphingobium sp. FW306-1B-F04DB
CGCCGTCCTCTTCGGCGACAGGTTCACGGTCTGATGAACGAAACTGGCCTCGCGCACAAAATTCCTGACAGTCCCCAGCCCCGTCTCGGCCGCCATGGAGCGGATTGACCAATGGGTGGCATCCTTCGGAGTGGTATTCAGCGTG
Organism: Sphingobium sp. FW306-1B-F04DB; assembly: GCF_058781925.1. Classification (NCBI taxonomy): domain Bacteria; kingdom Pseudomonadati; phylum Pseudomonadota; class Alphaproteobacteria; order Sphingomonadales; family Sphingobiaceae; genus Sphingobium; species Sphingobium sp. FW306-1B-F04DB. Next base: position 146 of record NZ_JBYSXE010000096.1, read on the forward strand.
CGCTCGATCACCTGAGCTACCTGCGCATCCGACACTGTTCGTGGTCGGCCCGCACGATATTCGTCGGTCAGCCCTTCAATGCCATTCTGCACGAACCGCCGCCGCCATTTGCCGACCGTGTGCTCGTGGACACCCAGGCGCTCGGCAACTTCCTTGCTCTGCAGTCCCTCTGCACAAAGCAGAACCATCCGGCACCGATCTGACAGCGATCGTGGCGTTTTGTGCCGCCGCACCTGAGCTTCAAGAAAATTCCGGTCCTCGCCGCTCAATTCGACCAAATCCGCCTGTCGACCCGCCATCATGAATGCCCCTGCCTATCCAACAACGGCATATACAATGATACTTACTTCAGTTCCAGATGACTAGCGCGTATTCGCCGTGACCCTTCAGTACCAATGCTGTCTGTGCTGTCGGGTTCTACTGCACGTGACCATTCCGACATTGAGCAGATCCTCCTCGATCTTGCCCTCGCAAGCGTGATGGAAGATTTCTTCCGCGATGTCGCGTGCACGCTCAACTCCATGCAGATCTGCATCGCGAGCGCCTGCTTCTTGCCTTCTCCCTTGGCGGCCTCGAACCGTTCGAAGAGCCCCTCCACCTCTTGGTGATCCGCTTTCAGAGTAACCGGTGTTGTCAGACCACGGCGGCCAAGGCAGGAGCCCGTCGATGCGTTCGCAGGGTGATTATTTGCGAGCGCGGTGAGCGTGCGGGCGAGCCAGTCGTTGCAATGGGCCGGATCGACCGCTCGACGGTGTTGGAGTCGAGATCGACGTCGAGGAAGCGGATAGCGGGACACGCCAGCAAACGCGCTGATCGTACAGGGCGGGGTTGCGTTGCTGCTGGTGCTTGGGGACTCGCTGTCTCGGGACGGATTTCGCGCGGTCGTTGAATATTCAGCACCCGTCTTCTGGTTCTTCTTCTTGCTCGTCGGAATCACGCTCTTCGTTCTTCGCTGGCGTTTTCCCGACGCAAAGCGACCGCTCCGCGTACCCCCTCTATCCGTTGCTACCCGCGATCTTTTGTCTCACCTGCGCCTTTCTACACTATTCGAGCCTGGTTTATACGGGAGCCGGCGCGCTGATCGGTCTGGCGGCAGTCGCGCCCGGCGGGCTTCCGCTGCTTTTCCTCCAACCTGTGCCTTCAGGGGAGACCAGCTGATGCTAGGATTTGCTTTAAAGGGAATGATCGTGGTCGCAATGTCACTGGCGGCAGGCCCCGCGATGCCTCCTCTGCCCTCATCCCCCGCACAGCTCGCTAAGGAACCGGATGTTATCTACGTGCCCACGCCTCAGCCGGTGGTCGATGCCATGCTGGTGCTGGCGGGAGTGAAAAAGGGCGACGTCCTTTATGACCTGGGCTCAGGCGATGGCCGCATCCCGATCACGGCAGCGCGCCGCTACGGCATAAGGGCCACCGGCATCGACATCGACCCCGAGCGGATCGCGGAAGCGAATGCGAATGCCAGAACGGCAGGGGTGACCGATCGTGTGACTTTCCGCAATGAGGACCTGTTCACCGCCGATTTCAGTGAGGCGACGGTCGTCACCCTCTACCTGCTCGACAGCCTCAACGCCAAGCTCCGCCCCAAGCTCCTCGCAGAGCTGAAGCCGGGAACCCGCATCGTCAGCCACGCCTTTACCATGGGCGACTGGAAGCCAGAGAAAGAGCAGCAGGTTGACGGACACATGATCTATTACTGGAGAGTGCCGGCCAAGCAATGAGCGAAGACGATGCAACTGGCTTACGTGCTCCTCCCGATCGCCTTACTGATGGGGTGTCCAGCGGCGGAGCCGGAACAAGCATTACCCGCCGCGGCGGAAGCCAAGCGACTGCGCCAACCCGATGTGCGGTACGAGCCTACTCCCCAGCCCGTCGTTCACCAAATGCTCGAACTGGCTCGGGTTGGACCCGGCGATATCGTCTACGATCTCGGCTCTGGCGATGGCCGCATCCCGATCACCGCGGCAAGGCATCATGGCGCCCGCGCGGTGGGAATTGATATCGATCCTCAGCGGGTCGCCGAGTCCAATGCCAACGCGGTTGCCGCGGGCGTCGCCAGCCGAGTGAAGTTTCGTAACGAAGATCTCCTGCTCGCGGATTTCCGGGAAGCAACGGTCGTCACGTTGTTCCTTTCGCGCGATCTCAACCGAAAGTTGAAGCCAAGGCTTCTCTCGGAGTTGCAACCAGGGACGCGAGTCGTCAGCTATTACCACGACATGGCCGGGTGGCGGCCGCGGCGAACGGTGCGTTTGGAAGAAGCCAATATCTACCTTTGGACCATTCCCGAACGATGAAGGCGCTCTTTGCCGCTGGCATGGTTGCCGACATCGGTCTCCCAGTCGCGGCAAGGAGCATGTCGGGTGGATCCGCAACCGCTCGCAATCCCGGTCATGTGAAGTGCAGTTTGCCGTTCCGGAAAGCTGATCCTCCTTCAGCTTCCGCCTGCAATACACGCCGCCTAGCGGGCCTAACACCAACGTATTAGCGCTCACCGACCAAGCGGGCGCTATCTTGTGCACGCTCTGACGGGGCTCCGACTTCTGACACGAGATGTTTGACGAGGTTCGTATCATGCTTACCGCTTCGAATGCTTGCCGGTTCAGCTATCTGATCTGCGAAAAGCGCGGCGACACTGCGTATATCATCGTCAATCGACCAGATGCGCTGAACGGGATCGACGCGCCCGTGCGGATCGACCTGTGCCCGGCGTTCAAGGCCGCAGGCGACGACCGCGACGTCCGCGGCATCGTCCTTGCGCTAACCGGCGACGAAGCATTCATCGATCCTGACCGGAGCGGGGCGCTCGACCGGAACAGTTTCACGCCGGCCGAATCGAGCCGCCTGATGGAGACGCTGCTCAGTCTGATCGAGAGTCTCGGCAAACCGGTCGCTGCTGCGATCAACGGAATCGCGCTTGGCCGCGCGTGCGAGATCGCCATGGCCTGCACGCTCCGGATCGCGACCGACACGGCGCGGTTTGGACTGTGCGAGTCCAAGGGATGGCCGATCGAGTACAAGACGCTCGATGCATATGACGCCTATGACATCGGACTGGTTGACGAGATCGTCCCGCCAGCCGAACTGATTGAGCGCACGGCCTCGGTCGTCCGCCAGGTCGCGATCAGCGCGCCCGCCGCGGCGCGCTATGCGAGGGATGCCGCGAGCAGAGGCCTTCGCCAGGTCGCCAAGGGACCGCCCAACCGCGCGCGCATCGGCGTACACGCCCCCGCTTTCGCCAATCACTGAACTGGGCCGGCGTCGAGCCGCGGATCGGGACTTCACGAACTTTCACAAATCAAAAGCAGACTCTCATTCCGCTGGCCTGTCCGTCGGATATGAGCACCTAAATCACCGCCTGTAATGCCTCCACAGCATAGGAGAAATCGCCATGCATCCGCTACGCAAATTACGAGAATCTGGTAGCGCTACGCCAGCCCAAGTGAGCGCATTGCTTGCCGAAAACGTCGTATTCAACAGCCCGATCCTGATACGAGCGATCGAGGGGCGTGAAGCCATCGCGGCGATTTTTGCTCAGTCGAGCTCTACGCGTGGTTCCGGTGCCTACACGGCCGAATATAAGCTCGATGAGCGCACGACCTTCTTGCGCTGGGAAGGGACCATGGGCGGTCACAAGATCGAGAGCCTCGAGGTCATCGTGGACAACGAGCAGGGGCTGATCGTTGAGCGCACCATTGCCCTTCGACCATATCCAGCGGTGAAGCTGTTCCGGGACGCCATGTATGCATCGCTCAAGGACAAACTGCCACCCGATATTTGGGACTACCCGACGCCGTAACGTGACCACGACGCCGGGCGCCACGATCATGTCGCTGCACGTGCGCCCGGGGTCAACCCTGGTGAGGAACCTTTCGTAGTAGCGCGGCGCAATCCTGACTACGTAGACGGCTTGTCGCCATCGGTCGAACGATCCTCTACCTCGCCAGCCTGATGCGACCAAAACGCCCCTGCCCCGTAGGCAGCGTCCAGCGTGCTCGTATATATGACCGACCAGCCGGGGAGCATTCACATGGTCGTCCCCGGCTGCATTCGCCGCCATGCACGAACCCGCTTCGCGGGAGGTTCGCGGGGGCGTGAGATAGCGTGGTAATCATAGGCTTTGGGC
>NZ_JBYSXE010000097.1:0-4195 GCF_058781925.1 Sphingobium sp. FW306-1B-F04DB
TTGGAGAGTGCCTAACAACCCTGGGGGGACCAGTTTTGCATGTCGCCCCCGGACCACTTCATGATGTCGCTTGATACGCCCTGACCGGCAGGGGCGATGAGGATCCACAGGCCGAGCCCAGCGAATACTGGTGGAATTGCTGCGCCGAGCCTCGCTCGAACTCGTTCATCCTGGTCGATAGCGGCTGGGACCTGACGGGGCACGACCAGGGAATGCTGGAGGTCCACTACCTAGCGCCGAAGGGCACGCGCGATTTCAGGGCGATCGTTCGCCGGGTGCTCGATGCCTCCGGCGTGGAAATTGCAAGCTGGGAGGGAATGGTGCCACCCGAGTTTGCAAGCGCCAGCACTTTGCGAATCCCCTGGGCGCGATCTCCCAAGGTGATTGCTCCGCTTCCGAACTTGCCGGACCTCCAGCAGCTGCTCGCCGCCGGGGGGATCTTTCCTCATGCCAAGCATGGCGGGACGAAATTGAGCAATGGAATGGTCTCGGCGCTCTACTGCGTCATCCATCCGACCGAGCTTGTGGCTGGCACGACCGGAGATGGCTGGTTGTTTGCCCGCGTCGACAACGGAGTTCTGCGCATCATCCCGGTCATGCGCGGCGGTCCCAAGGACATCGGCACGCGGGTGCCCGCCGTGCGGCATTTGCGCGAGAAGGCAGTCGGAATAGTCGGACTCGGCGCGGTGGGATCACCGCTGGCGCTCGAACTCGCCCGCAACGGCTGCGGGCAGCTGAGGCTTTTCGAGCATGACCGGGTCGAACCGGGAAACAGTATCCGCTGGCCGCTCGGCGCGAGCGCTTGGGGTAAACGCAAGGCGGAAGCACTCGCCGCATTCATTGCCAGTGAATATGGCTGGTGCCAGCCGACGGTCTTTCCGCACATGCTCGGTGACGTTTCTGCAGAAGGAGCAGAGGCCGTCGCACTCGACCGTTTTCTCGACGGCCTGGACCTGGTGATCGATGCTACTGCAAATTTCGGGGTGACATCGCTGCTTGCCGAACACTGCGAAAGGCGCGGTCTGCCGCTCGTCACGCTCTGGGCAACACCGCCTGTTTCCGGCGGCGTGGTCGCCTTGTTCAAGCCGGCCAGCGGTTGCCCTAACTGCCTAGAACATGCCCATCACGATGGAACTATCGCGGCGCCTTTGGGCTATGGCGACGAAGCGGGGTTGCAGCAGCCGCTGGCCTGTTCGGAACGCACATTCACCGGAAGCTCGATCGATCTGCAGGAACTGTCGCTCGAAGCTGCCAGGCTCGTGGTAGCCGAACTCGCTGGCGAGGGTCTCCAGTCGTTCGTCGAAACGCTTGCGCTCGTCGATGGAGATGGGAGACGAATTGCACCGCTCTGGCGAACCGATCCATTGCCCAAGCATGCCGGATGCACATGCAGCCAATAATCTGGATCGGGAATTCGGTTCTGGCTTCCTGCTGCGCCGATGCGGACGAGCACTTTCCACTCGAGAGCGGGGGCGTTTTCCTTGGGTATGAGACCGGTGACGCAGTGGTGATCACGGCGATGATCCCGGGCGGCGAGCAGGCCCTGCGGACGCGTTGGGCGTACGCACCGGATACGGACTGGCAAAATGCCTGGATCGCTGAGCATTATGAGCGGTCGGGCCGGCTCGATACCTATCTAGGCGACTGGCACAGCCATCCTGGGACCGAGCGCGCGTACCTAAGCGGCGATGACCGGGCGGTCCTGAAAAAGATCATCAAATCGCCCGACGCACGCAGCCAGCATCCGTTGATGTGCGTATTGGCGGGCAGCGTCAGCGACTGGGAGATGCATGGCTGGCGAGCCAGACTTCGGACTCACAGGTACTGGTTTGACAGCGTCGATCTGACTCCGGCAACGATTACGAGATTCGAAGATTGACAGGCTCATCGTTTCGGGAGCCTGGCCGTTAACACCACAGCAATCGAAATCTTGCAAAATAGGATCTGCAAGATTAGGTGGATGATATGGAAACAGCGGTAAACCCCCTCATCGGGCTTCGGCTCGCAGCCTTGCGCGAGCGGAAGAACCTGACGCAGAGCGATGTCGCACGCACTCTGGGGCTAAAGAGCCATCAGATCGTCTCGAACATCGAGAATGGCACGCGCCCGATGAAGGGCGCGGAAATGGCTTCCCTCATCGAGCGCTACGGGGTTACCCCAGACTATTTCACCGATCCGTTCCGGCTCGAAGGTGAAGGTCAGTTCTGCTGGCGGCAATCACATTGCTCCAAGGTGGCACTCGAGACCTATCGACAGAAGGCAGGTACCTGGCTGGCAGCTTTCCGGGCGCTCAGCCGTCCCGAAGATCGTCCTGGCCCGCGCGAGCGATTGAGCCTGCGGCTCTGGGAGCGTTCGAGCTTCGAACTGGCGATGGCGGAAGGCGAGCGACTGACCATCGACTACAGCATGGGCGATGTCCCGGCGATACGCCTGCCCGAAGTCATGGAACAGGATTTCGGAATCCTCGTCCTCATGGTCGATGGCGATGAACGGATCTCGGGTGCGGCCTGCCGACTCCCGGAACTCGACGCCGTATTGGTGAACCGCAATGAAAATCCCGGTCGCCGGAATTTCGACCTCGCGCATGAATTCTTCCATCTCCTCACCTGGGACACCATGCCCCCAAGCGAGATCGAAGGCGTGAGCGAGAGCGGGGGCAGCCGCGTCGAACAGCTGGCGAATGCCTTTGCCTCGGCACTGCTGATGCCACAGCGGGTGCTCACCCGGTTCGGTGACTGGCGCAGGCTCGGGAATTCCGAACGCGCGAGCCAGATGCGCAAGGTCGCCGATTTCTTCCGCGTGTCTGTGAGCGCGCTTCATTGGCGGCTGGTCGGCCTCAAGCTCCTTTGCAAGGCAAGCGAAATGCTCGAGGTTGAGGCGCCTTCGGCAGAGTACTTGCGCGATACGCCGCCTGCCTTCTCGAAGGTCTATTTGAGCGTCATGGCAAACGCGATCGACAGGGGCGATATTTCCGTAGGCCGCCTGGCGAAGCTGATCGAGGTTCCGCGTCATGCGCTTCGCTCGCTTTTCTCCGCACACGAAATTGCCGCACCGGTGACCGTCTGAAGAGCGAGACAGTGCGTGGCCGTTCCCTCAGATCCTGTCCTGCTCGACAATTGCGCGATATCCGCTTGCGTCGCCGCGGGTGCCTGGAATGCATTAGCGGCGCGTTACACACTTGAAACGGTCGAAGAGGTCGAGCGCGAGGCGACCACGGGCTACCAGCACCGGACAATCATCCCTCCTGAGCAGTTTCGCGATCAAGTCCAGATTCACCAGATCAGCGTCGAAGAGCGGTTCGACGCCCAGGCAAGGCATGCCGGTCTCGCTATGCTCGATGATGGGGAGCGCGATCTTTGGATCCACGCCCTCTCGCGAGAAGGCGGCTGGATCCTGTGCGGCCCCGATATCGCCAGCATCAAATTCGGGGTTCTGAACGGCTACAAGGATCGGCTGATCTCGCTTGAAGGACTGCTCGAAGCTATCGGCCATCGCCCCAAGCATCGACTGCAGGAACACCAGACCACGAAGTGGCTGAACGGTCAGATTGCCCGTATCGAACTGGAAATTCGCTTCAACGATTTGAAGTGACTAGAGCAGAAAATCGAACGCGGGGCACCCTCGCGTGATCCAAGTGCCTAGTCGTTCGTCAGGATATTCCCAGAATAGTAAATAAATGGAAGCGCGGGCTGTTTTTGCTGTTGAGGGTTGCCGTGTCCGGACACCTGAACGAACGTATGGCCCGCCCCGTTTGCAAGAGGGATTTTACGGTGTTCTGATCAGTCTGCGTCAACGTATACGGTCTCATGGGCGAGCCCATGGCCAAGATGGACATCCGCGCGTCTGGAGCCCCATAACGGCGACGGCATCGAGTGCCAATTCATTCACCGGGCTTTCCAAACGCCGATCGACTGTTCAGGCCATCTTCACGATCCTTCCTGCAAACCTCGTGGGCTACGCGCGTGAGCGCGCGCGGCCCATCCGCCTATGCTGCGACCGAGTAGCTGCGCTCGAATGACGCTTCCTTGCGCAAGGCGGCCCAGGCGATCCGGGGCAGCTTGTTGGCAAGCGCCACCACTACGGCATTGCGGTGTACGCCTCGCTCGATCATCGCCTTTAGCCAGTGTCCGAGCGGCGTGTCGCTCTGTGCCAGCGACGGCAAGGCAGCTCGGGCACCGTGAATGAGCAGCGTGCG
>NZ_JBYSXE010000098.1:0-3938 GCF_058781925.1 Sphingobium sp. FW306-1B-F04DB
GATCCTTTGTTCCCCCCCCGGGCCAGGGAGGGGAACAAAGGATCAGCGATTCAATGAAAGCTGCCGTTCTCTTCGAACCCAGGAAGCCACTCGTCATCGAGGATGTGACGATCGACAAGCCCGGCCCGCGCGAGGTGCTGATCCGCACCGCCGCGGTCGGGGTGTGCCGTTCGGACCTGCATTTTGTCGACGGCGCCTATCCGCACGCCATGCCCTGTATCCCTGGCCACGAGGCCGCAGGTATCGTCGAGGCGGTGGGCGAAGGCGTGACGATGGTGAAGCCAGGCGACGCGGTCGTCACCTGCCTCAGCGCATTCTGCGGCCAGTGCGAATATTGCGTTACCGGGCGCATGTCGCTCTGCCTTGGCGGCGACACGCGCCGCAAGCCCGGCGAACCGCCGCGGCTGCGCATGGGCGACACCGTCGTCAACCAGATGCTCAACCTCTCGGCCTATGCCGAGCAGATGCTCGTCCACGAGCATGCGTGCGTCGCGATCAATCCCGAGATGCCGCTCGACCGCGCCTGCGTGCTCGGCTGCGCGGTGACGACGGGCGCCGGCGCGGTGTTCCATGCCGCCGATATCACGCCGGGCGACACCGTGGCGGTGGTCGGCTGCGGCGGGGTGGGCCTTGCGGTGGTCAACGCCGCAAAGATCGCGGGCGCGGGACGGATCATCGCGATGGACCCCGTTCCCGAGAAACGCGCGCTCGCCGAAAAGCTCGGTGCGACCGACAGCATCGATCCCACCGCCGATGGCGCGGCCGCGCAGGTTGTCGAACTGACCAAGGGTGGTGTCGATCACGCGATCGAGGCCGTTGGCCGTCCCGCATCGGGCGAAACCGCGGTCAAGGTGCTGCGCCGCGGCGGCACCGCCACGATCCTCGGCATGATGCCCTTGAACGAAAAGATCGGTCTCAGCGCGATGGACCTGCTTTCGGGCAAGAAGCTGCAGGGCGCGCTGATGGGCGCCAACCGCTTCCCCGTCGACATTCCCCGCCTCGTCGATTTCTACATGCGCGGTCTGCTCGACCTGGACACGATCATTGCCGAACGCATCCCGCTGGAGCAGATCAATCACGCCTTTGACGAGCTTCGCAAGGGCGACTCGGTGCGATCGGTGGTGACCTTCGGATGACCCAGCCTTCTGACGCCCAGAGCACGATGGTGGGCACCACCGAAGTGCCCGAAAAGGACCGGCTCGACGAGGCCGCGCTGAGCGCTTGGATGGCGGCCAATGTCGAGGGCTTTCAGGGCCCGATCCGGCTTTCCAAATTCAGGGGCGGCCAGTCCAACCCCACCTACCGCATCGATGCCGCGAGCGGCGCCTATGTCCTTCGCCGCAAGCCCTTCGGCCCGCTGCTCCCATCGGCGCACGCGGTGGACCGCGAGTACCGGCTGATTGCGGCACTGCATCCGACGGGCTTTCCCGTCGCGCGGCCCTATGGATTGTGCGCCGACGACAGCGTGATCGGATCGATGTTCTACATCATGGCGCTGGTCGAGGGCCGCAACCTGTGGGACGGGTCGCTGCCCGGCATGGCACCCGCCGAGCGCACGGGCATTTACAATGCGATGGTCGATACGCTCGCCGCGCTCCACAACATCGATCACGAGGCGGTAGGGCTTGCCGACTATGGCAAGCCCGGCAATTATTTCGAACGCCAGGTCGGTCGCTGGACCAAGCAGTACAAGGCCGCTGAGACCGAGACGATCCCGGAGGTCGACCGGCTGATCGAATGGCTCCCGGCGACCGTGCCGCAGCAGGAACGCGTGTCGATCGTCCATGGCGATTTCCGCATCGACAACATGATCTTCGACGCCGCCGAACCAAAGGTGCTGGCGGTGCTCGACTGGGAGCTGTCCACGCTCGGCGATCCGCTCGCCGATTTCTCCTATCTGCTGATGAACTGGGTGACCGAACCCGAGGGGCGTTCGGGGATCGCGGGGCTCGACCTCGAGGCGCTCGGCATCCCGACGATCGAGCAGGCGGTCGAACGTTATTGCGCCGCGACCGGGCGCGACGGCGTCCCCGACCTCAACTGGTATTTCAGCTACAATCTGTTCCGGCTGACGGGCATCGTCCAGGGCATCAAGAAGCGCATCCTCGAAGGCACGGCCTCGAGCGCGCAGGCCGAAAAGACCGCCGAGCGCGTTCCGGGGCTGGCAAAGTCGGCATGGCATTTCGCGCAGAAGGCCGGGGCAAAATGAAACATTGTCATTCCCGCGCACGCGGGAATCCAGACGATGCAAAGAGAAGAAGCTGGATCCCCGCTTTCGCGGGGATGACACGAAAGAGGATTTAACCGATGTCCCAGTTCGACATGACGGGCAAGGTCGCGGTCATCACCGGGTCAACACGCGGCATCGGCAAGGCGATCGCCGAGGAAATGGCGGCGCATGGCGCAAAGGTCGTCGTCTCCAGCCGCAAGCAGGACGCGTGCGACGAAGTCGCCGCCGAGATCAACGTGAAACATGGGCCAGGCACCGCGATCGCGGTTGCCGCCAATATCTCGGCCAAGGAAGCGCTGCAGAACCTTGTCGATGAAAGTCGCAAGGCGTTCGGCCGGATCGACGCGCTCGTCTGCAACGCCGCGTCCAACCCCTATTACGGACCGATGGCGGGGATCGAGGACGATCAGTTCCGCAAGATCCTCGACAACAATATCGTCGCCAACCACTGGCTGATCTCGATGGTCGTGCCCGAGATGATCGAGCGCCGGGAAGGCTCGGTGATCATCATCTCGTCGATCGGGGGGCTGCGCGGCTCGGAGGTTCTGGGCGCCTATTGCATCTCCAAGGCCGCCGATATGCAGCTCGCGCGCAACCTCGCGCGCGAATATGGCCGCCACAATGTGCGCGTGAACTGCATCGCGCCGGGGCTGGTGAAGACCGACTTCGCTAGGGCGCTGTGGGACGATCCCGAGACACTCAAGGCCTCCACCGCGGGTGCCGCGCTCGGGCGCATCGGTGAACCGCATGAAATTGCGGGCGCGGCGGTGTTCCTCGCCTCCCCCGCCTCGACATTCCTCACCGGCCAGACCATCGTCGTCGACGGCGGGCAGACCATCTAGGAGACCAGACATGGCCGGAAGGCTGGAAGGCAAAAGCGCGATCATCACGGGTGCGGGCTCGGGCATCGGGCGCGCCACCGCACTGCTCTATGCGCGCAACGGCGCGCGGCTCGTGATCGGCGACAAGGCCGAAAGCGTGCACGAGACCGCGAAGATGATCCGCGACGAGGGCGGCGAGGTCAGCGCGCTGCAGATGAACGCGGGCAAGGAAGAGGACGTCCAGAAGCTCGTCGAGAGCGCGCGCCTCTCCTATGGCGGGCTCGACGTCGCCTATGCCAATGCGGGCGTTTCGGGCGGGCTCTCCGGCATCTTCGAGCAGAGCGTAGACGACTGGCAGCAGATCCTGCAGGTCAATCTCGTCGGCCCCTTCATCCTCATCAAGCACGCCGCACAGCAGATCATGAAAAAGGGATCGGGCTCGATCATCTGCACAGCCAGCGTCGCGGGGCTCCGCTCGGGGGCGGGCGGCCCCGCCTATTCGGCCTCCAAGGCGGGCGTGATCAACCTCGTCCAGACCGCCGCGCAGCAGCTTTCGGGCACGGGCGTGCGCGTCAATGCGATCTGCCCCGGACTGATCGAGACGGGGATGACCGAGCGTGCCTTCACCTATGCGCGCGAAAAGGGCGTCGAGGAGAAGATCGGGCGGTTGAACCCGCTGCGCCGCGCAGGCCAGCCCGAGGAGATCGCCTTCGCCGCGCTCTTCCTCGCCTCCGACGAATCCTCGTACGTCAACGGACAAGCGATCGTCGTCGATGGCGGGCTTTCAAGTTCGCATCCCGTGACGCGTCAGGAAACCGGAAAGACCGCCGCATGACGAACGAGGCGCAATCGACAAGCCCCTCCCCTTCAGGGGAGGGGTTGGGGTG
>NZ_JBYSXE010000099.1:0-3904 GCF_058781925.1 Sphingobium sp. FW306-1B-F04DB
CAGTTCGGCTCCCGCCCTCGTAAATGGCCGCTAGAGCAAGCAGGCGCCGTGTCTGGGCTCCGTCCTTCGACTGGCGACCCGCGGCCCTCACCATAGCGGCATCATAGTCAGCTCGAAGCGCAATCGGCATGGCAAACTCCGTATCGTCTGCCATGTTGAAACAATCTATGCCGAACCTGGCAACCCCCATGAGTCATGCTCCTCGAGAGCTGGTATAAGTCCCGCGGACGATTATCGTCATTCCAGAAGCTGACTTTCCCCAAGTCTTTCGATTTGGATGGAAAATCGAGCTATCTGGAATCCATGAACGCGAAGATCAAAGGCACAGTCGCGGTGTTCATGGATTCCGGGTTCCAAGCCGAACCAGCGAAAAACCTGCGGTTTTCCGGGTTCGCCTAAGCCCCGGAATGACGGGTATGGGTAACGTCGTCCAGCCCTAGAGCATTGCACCGGAAATCGGGTTCAGTGCTCCTGCGAAAGCAGGAGCCCATCTGTCCGGGCGACGTATTGTTTGCAGCATGGGCTCCGGGTCAAGCCCGGAGCACGGATATGGATCAGATTTAGCGCACGCCGCTCTAGAAGCCGAGCGTTGTCCTGATCGTGTCGGAGAACAGCCAGCCGGCAACGCCCAGGCCCGCCAGCGTGACGACTGCGACCGCACCGAACAGCTTCGAACCCTTCGATGATGCGCTGTATTCGAACAGCTCGGCGACATCGGCCGACGGCGCGGTCGCGTCCGCTTCGGCCTCGGGCAGTTCGGCTACCGCCTCACCACCCAGCCTGGCACCCGATATGCCCGCCATCAGCGCGATCTTCTCATCGGCCAGCGCGCGCTTCTGGAGCGCGACCAGCTCGGAGATCTCGCGCAACTCCGGCGCCTCGGCGCCCGCCGGCCCGATGCCTTCGATGAAATGTTCAAGCTCGCGGTCCATGTCAGCCAGATGATCGAGCGATTCGATCGCCGGCCTGCGTTCGCGGCGAAGCATCGCGAGCTGCAGCCGAACCGACTGCATGCTCACCGCCCGCAGCAACTGCATCCCCGCCACGAGTTCCGTCTTTGAGACCGCGCCCGCGGCATGATCGCCGCGATCGGGGATCGAGTATGAATAACTCAGCATGATCTTACGCCCCGCTCCACACGCACGCGCCAATCGGACGATTGCGCGCCTTGCAAGGACAAGGGCTATGCCCCTGCCGCGCGCAATGCCAGATCGCGCGCGGCGGGGTGTGCGGGATCAACGTTATAATGCCGCAAATGCGCAGTCTTGCGACACTTTGACGTCAGAACGAGAAGCGTCCGCCCAGCGCGAGCACGATGGCGCTCGCATTGATGTTGCGGCCGCTGACAAGGATCGGCGTCTGCGCGGGCGTGCCCGGATAAGCCGCGGTTACCCGGTCGATGGTTGCGTCCTTGAAGTGGATATAGTTGGCGGCGGCGTCGATCGTGAAGCGCGACGACAGCTTGTACGAAGTGCCCGCCGCGAAATTCCAGCGGTTTGAATCGGGCACGCGCGCGTCACGTTCGCCATCGCGCGTTGGGGTCTGGTCGTACTGAATACCGCCGCGGACGGTCCATTGCCGGTTCAGGTCATAGTCGAGGCCGCCCGCGAAGCTCCATGTGTTACGGTAATTCTCGGGGATCGCCTGGTTGATCGGCGCGCCCAGCCGGATCTCCTCGAACTCGCTCCAGCCGACGCGCACGACCTGCGCGTTGAGCGTCAGCTGGTCGGTCGCCTTGAAGCGGCCACCCATGATGAGCTGCCAGGGCGTGCTGAAGCTGGCCTTTGTATCGATCGTGGCATTGTTGGGCGCGAGCGGGCCGACCAGGCCGCTGATTTCCACCCTGCCGTCAAGCGTGTGCTTGATGCTCGACTTGTAGCTGACGCCAAGCGTGACCGGTCCGGTATGCACCTGCGCACCCGCGCTCCAGCCGAGATCCCAGCCATCGCCCTTGAGCCGCTGCTCGCCGTCGGGAAGCGCCGCCGACAGGTTGGGCAGCGCGTTGGTCAGCGTCGCATCGCTATACTCGATATTGGCAGCGACGCCGAGGCGCAGCCAGTCGGTCGCCGAAAAGGCAAGCGAGGGCTGGATGTCGATCGTGCGCAGCTTGGACTTGTCGGCGGAGTAGCGGACCCAGCTGTCGGCGTCGTAATCGGTCTCGAAGCTGAAGGGCGCGCTGAAGGCCACGCCCGCGACGATGCGATCGGCGAGCCGCACCGCGACCGCGCTGCTCGGCAGCACGCCATTGGTGATCGGATCGCGCGCGACAGGGTTCCCGCCGACAGGCGCGGCGGGCTGGCCGGGACGCACGATGACCGTGCCGTCGTCGACAACGTTCGCGCTCGGCAGGATCGTGCTGACGCCGATATAAACCTGATTTGATTCGATATCCGCGATCGCGGCGGGGTTCCACCACAGCGAATCCGCCCCTTCGTCCGCAGCTTCGCCCGAAAAGGCGCGGCCGGCGGCCTTCACCGACTGTTCCTGCAGATAGAAACCGCCCGCATTCGCGGCAGCGGGGAGCGACAGGGCAAGGATGGAAGCCGTCACGACGGCGAGCGAACGAATGTGCGTACCCTTCATCTTCTACTCTCTCATGTTTGTTCTGTTCTGTAATCGTTGGGCTCGCGTCACGGTCGCCGCGTCGCCCACGAGAAACCGGCCAATGCGCGAATAGTTGCTTTGCCGTCAAACCAGTTGGCATAAATGCAGGTAAACGGGGCGAAAAGGCGGGTGCGCAGGGATGCCATGCCGGGCGCGTCACGATCGGAAGAAACCGCGAATCAGCGACGCCGCAATGGGTTCCTACGACCGACGACCGGGTGAGCAACACCGGCCTGTGCCGCCGGATCTTTCGTGCTGCGAAAGGAGGGATGGGAGCCGAGGGCCAAATTATTTGAATAGCTTAAGTGCATGATGCCATGCCATGCTGGCACGATCTCTTCCACATCCCTGATATCTGGGATGGTTTACCCGGTACCATCCGATCTTGGAATGGCACGCCAGCTGGTCGTGCTCAGCGGAAGCTTTTTCCCGAAAACAGAGCATCGCCCAGACTTCTAGGCGGCGGCAGGGTTCGACCCTGAGTGGACGTTCGTTTGATGCTCCTTCCACTTTGAGCGGCAAGGTGTTTCTGACCTTGCCGCTCAAAAGTGGACGATCTCAGTTCTAGGACCGTGCTTAATTCGAGGCTGCTGGCACCGGTGCAAAATTGGCATGAACCAACATCCATTTGCCTCCCTGCCGCACATAGACGCGGGTTGACTTGGCTATATTGGGATTAATCTTCCCGTCCTTATCTCTGCGGATCCCCGCAAAGTTATAGGTGAGAATGGCAGTATCCCCATAAACTTGGACCTTGGGATTTTGCATGTCGGCAAACATGGATTTGTCGCCTGGCACGACATCTGTCATACTCACGGCCATGGCCTTGCCATCAATGCGCGTGGGATAGTCAGGATTGAACTCCGTATAGTCATCCGCAACGGAGGCCATTTGCTCCGCCGACGACTTTCCCGCGATTTCCGCGGCCCATTGCGCACGCGCCAAATCCATGATCTCGGCGGCTACGCGCGGATTGTCTTCCGCCAGAGCGGGCGCGCCGCCAAACAAGAACAGCGACGCTGCCATCGCGATCCCGGCGCGACGGATTGTACGAGCTTCCATCATCTTGAGTCCTCCTGATTTTGCAGGGTGAACGCAACGGAGGGAAGGACACACGATCGGCAGACACTAGCTCCCCCGGTCGGGTGCCGAACGCGCGGACAATCTGCCTATGGCAGGCCTGTGTCAATGATCTTGGCCGGCAGCGGGAATGTCCGCAATCCACCGAGGACGTGTAAGAACGCGGATTTCGAGGTGCGACGATTGTCATACGAGGCAATCGCACTGCGGAGAGATAAAT
>NZ_JBYSXE010000009.1:0-104694 GCF_058781925.1 Sphingobium sp. FW306-1B-F04DB
CGATTTATCTCTCCGCAGTGCGATTGCCTCGTATGACAATCGTCGCACCTCGAAATCCGCGTTTTTACACGTCCTCGGTCGAAAATTGCCATAAGCAGACGGCTCGCTAATGGCGAGGTTCGGAAGTAGCCGCAAAGCGCCATTTCCGTCGCTCAGGTAGGTCCTCTTTTTTGCGTCCTGCTCAAACTTCGTCTTGCCACCTGCGCAGGGCCGTCTGGTCATGATAGGCCATGCGGTCCGGCGTGGTGATGAGTTCCATCGTCGTGCCCCAAGGCATGCGACAGTAGCAGACTTTGTTTCCAGGACCCTTTTCGGTGTCGTACGGGATCGCTCGCGGCGCGGTTAGAGGTGTACCTCCCGCTTTCTCGAAGCGCTTGACCGATGCGTCGATGTCGTCGGTGTAGAGCGCGAAGTGCGTGATGCCGAAGTCGCTCGCCCGGATCGGCTGAGCTTGCTCGGGACCGTGCATTTCGAAGAGCTCGATATCGGGTCCGGTCCCGATCTTGACCATCGCCTGCGCGTGCACGACCGTTCCGGGGAAAGCGCCAACGGCCCGCTCGAACTCCGGTCCCTGCCGCGGCGGGTCCTGCGGTCCGAAGGATTGGTAAATCACCTGGGCGTCGAAAGCCTCTACCAGGAAGGATTTTGCTGCTTCGATGTCGGGCACCGTGATGCCGATATGATTGACGCCGCGAATGACGGGTGCAGTCATGACAGTCTCCTTGCAATTCATTCTATCCGCCCGCTCACGAGCGGGGAGAGTTTCAGTTGGCCCCGAGGAACTTGATCAGGGCGGCTGCGACTTCATCGGGCCGCTCGTCCGCGACATAGTGGCTGCAGCGCGCGATCGGGCCGCCGGTCACGTTGGTGGCGAATTCCTTGAGCATCGGCACCATCTGTGCCCCGAAACGCTGATCCCCGCCGAGAGCCAGCACCGGTATCTCGAGCGGTTGCTCCTTGTACCGGAGCGCGGCCGCATGATCGGCGTCGAGCGTGCGGTACCATTCCATGCCGCCGCGCGTGCGGCCGGGAAGCGCTATGGCCTTGGCGTATATCTCGACATCCGCGGGGTTGAAGGCGCTATGGTCGTAAAACCGCTCAGCCATGAAGGTCGAAACATAATCATATTCACGGCCGTGGATGAGCCGCTCGGGCAGGTCCCGGTTCATGTGGAAGCCGAAGTGCCAGAGCCTAGCGGTCGTCGCCTCCCATCCGCTCCAGCCGGGAAGCGGAACGTCGAGGACAGCCAGGTGGGTAACTGCAGTTCGATGAATGGCGGCCTGCGGCAAGGCGACCATTCCGCCGATGTCATGTCCGCATACCGCGTAGCGTTCATGCCCAAGGGCAACCATCACTTCATGCGCGTCGCGCGCCATTGTCGCCTTGTCGTAGCCGCCCTGCGGACAGTCGGAAAAGCCGGCGCCGCGCAGGTCGATAGCCACCACGCTGAATTGCTCGGCCAGCAGCGGCATCACAACGTGCCATTCCCACCATGTCTCCGGCCAGCCGTGAAGCAGAAGGATCGGCGGGCCAGAACCGCCGGTGACGGCATTGATCCTGATGCCATTCGCCGGCACCATCTGCTGGGTAAATCCGGTCAACATGGCGATCATGATTGCCCTCCAGTCAGGTGCCGAGGTTGAGACGCAGCTCGCGGCCAGCGCTCAGGGTCGGTCGAAATCGGTGGCGATGGTGAGATCGCGCCAGGCGTCGATATCGCTGCGAAAGGCCGCCAGTTTCCGCTCGGCGATCTCATGCGCGACCAGGCCGAGCGGCAGGTGGAGCGGGGCATCATCGGCGTCGACAGCCCGCAGGATCACCGCGACCGCCTTGTCCGGGTCGCCCGCCTGCTTGCCGTCGTTGGTCTCGCGATAGTGCCTGCGCGAGGTCGCGGTATATTCCGCCATCTCCTTGGCCGCCAGCGTGATCGAACGGCCAAGGAAATCCGTACGAAACGGCCCGGGTTCGACGATCAGCACGCGGATGCCGAACGGTTTCAGCTCGCCGGCGAGCGCTTCGGAAATCCCTTCCACGGCGAACTTGGCGGCGTTGTAATAGCCCGCGCCGCCGCTGCCGGCGATGCCCGCGCCGGACGACATGTTGACGATCGTTCCGCCCGACCGTCGCAGGATGGGCAGTGCGGCCCTGGTGGTTTCGATCAGGCCGAAGACATTCACCTCGAACATCGGCCGATATTCTTCGGGCGTGCCTTCCTCGATCGCGCCGAACAGTCCGTAGCCGGCATTGTTCACGAGCACGTCAAACCCGCCGAACGTCTCGACCGCCTTATCGACCGCGGCCTTGGCTGCTCCTGCCTCCGTCACATCGAGAGGCAAGGTGATCATGCGATCGCCGAAAGGTTCAGCCATTTCCTCGATCGCTTTCACGTGACGGGCCGTCGCGACGACCCGATCGCCGCGCCGTGCCGCGGCGAGCGCGAGCCGTTGGCCGAAGCCGCTCGAGCAGCCTGTGATGAGCCAGGTTTTCATTCTTCATCTCCGAGCTTTTGTCGCTGACGCCGGGCCGTTGCGGCCACGAACCGTCAGACGGTCGCTGGGATTTAGGGCATTTAGATTTGTTCTTTAAGTGACGAGATTGTACTTTCGCTGTTCATTTTTGTTCGGGGTCTCGATGGAATGGAGTGACGTCAGGGTCTTTCTGGCCATTGCGCGATCGGGCACGCTCGGAGCCGCGGCCCGCGCTCTCCAGACAAGCCATCCGACTGTCGGCAGGCGTCTGCGCGCCCTTGAGCAGGCAATCGGCTATGCGCTCTTCCAGCGCACTGCTGACGGCCTGGTGCTGACCGAAGAGGGCCAAGGGATCATCCCCTTGGCCGAGCAGATGGAAGAAGGTGCGCTGGCCATGGAGCGCCGGCTTGCGGGCCAGCAGCAAAACCTCCAGGGCAGCCTGCGAATCTCGTCAGCGGACTGGTTCGGGGCCTATGTCCTGCCTCCGATCCTTGCGGATTTTTCAGCCGCCTACCCCAATGTCGATGTCGAAATCCTGACCGGCACGCGCCTCTTCAACCTCGCCCAGCGGGAGGCCGACGTCGCCTTTCGGATCGTTCCGTTCGACACGGCCGATGTCGTGCAGCGGCGGCTCTTCAGACTCGAATATGGCGTCTACATCGCCGAGGAGTCGCCTGATCCCGAATTTGGCGACGGGACCGGTTTCCGGCTGATCACCCACGATACGTCGACCGGGCAGTTCCCCGATATCGCCTGGCTGATCGAGAATTTCCCCAACTCGAAACCGGTCCTGCGATCGAACAACCGCAACGTCCAGGCGCGCATGTGCAGACAAGGGGTCGGCATCGCCGTCCTGCCTCGCGTGGTCGGCAATCAGATCCCGGGTATCCGCAGGCTGGACCTGCCGGCGGCGCCGCCGGCCCGAGACATATGGATGGGATATCACCGGGACCTCCGGCGTCTTCAGCGTCTCCGCATGTTCATCGCAACGGTATCGGACCATTTGATTAACCGAGCCGCGTGAAAGGAGATGCCTGGCCTATCAGATCGCCAGCTCGGCGCTGCGGCGGCCACGGAGCCACAGCATGGCACTAGCAAGGCCAAAATAGAGCGCGCCGAACCCCGCATATGGCGCGACATCGACCGCCGAAAGGCGATGGAGGGCGCCGGTCGCCTGGAACACGAAGAATGCGCCCGCCAGCACGGACTGCGCGCCGCTGATGATCATTGGCCATTGACCGGGCGCCAGGCGGCGACGTCGTATGCCGGTAGCCAATTGGAAGATACCCGACAGTCCCGCCCAGACCCCGATCACACCGATTGTGGCATTCGAATCGAGGCGGGCGGCGATCGCGACCGCTAGCGCCGCGCCGGCGCTTACGACGATGTTGAAAGCCTGCGTAGGGTTCGATCTCAAACCGCCGCTGCGTCTTGCGTCGACGAAATTGGCGGCGCTGTCCCAGACGGGATACAGGATGAGGAGGACCAGGCTTGCAGACGGACTTTCCCGGCCGAGCGCGACCGCGAATGCGATCCAGCCGATCGAGAAGATCGTGCGGATCAAATAATAGCGCAGGAGCCAGAGCTTGTCCGCCGACGCAGCATTTGAAGAGGTCATGGGAATCCTTCCGTTCAAGCAAGGCGATACGCCGCCGGCAGCGGCGATCGCTGAAAAGGGACGACGCGATGGGTCAGGCGGGCTGGAAGCTCGTCGAACGGGAGACTTCTTCCCACTGCGTCATTTCGGTAGCGATATCGGCGAGGCGCTGTCTTGCCAGTGCCAGCGCATCTTCCCCCAGGAACAACCGGCCCGGAGGGTCGGCGGCTTCGACAATGGCCAGCAGGGCGTCGGCGGCCTTCCGCGGATCGCCCGGCTGATTGCCGCTCTTGGCCTTCCTGGCTTTCCGCAGTGGATCCATCAAAAGGTCGTAATCGGGGATGCTTCGAGGAGCCCGGTCCATCGATCGCCCCGCCCAATCCGTCCGGAACTGACCCGGGGCCAGGGTGGTGACGCGCACTCCAAATGGCGCGACTTCGGCCGCCAGCGATTGCGAGATTCCTTCCAGCGCGAACTTGCTGCCGCAATAGTAGCTGATGCCCGGCATGGTGATGAATCCGCCCATCGATGTGACGTTGACGATGCGACCGTAGCGGCGCTCGCGCATTGACGGCAGGACCGCCTTCATCATCGCGACGGGACCGTAGACGTTGGTGGCGAACTGCCGCTCCAGCTCCTCGATCGAAGACTCTTCAAGCATACCCTCATGACCGTAGCCCGCGTTGTTCACCAGGACATCGATCGGTCCTGCATCCTGCTCGGCCTTCGCAACAGCGTTCGGGATGGCGTCGATACGCGTGAGATCGAGGAGGAGCGGAAATGCGCGAGCGGGAGACAGCGCCCCGAAGTGGCGCCCATCCTCCTCCTTCCGGACCGTGCCGGTCACCGTGTGTCCGGCGTCCAGCGCAGCTTGGGCGAACGCTCGTCCCAAGCCGGAACTTACACCAGTGATGAGGAAGTGCTTGGGGCTGGTCGTTGACATGGTCTAACTCCAGAGAAGGATAAATAACTATATCATGATATAGATAACCATATGCCCCCGCGCAAGACCCCATCGCCCAAGCCAGCACCTCGCGGTGAGCCCGTACGCCAGCGCGTAATCGACGCAGCCGAGCGGCTGCTAAGGGACGGCAAGGCGGAATTCTCGATGCGTGACCTCGCCGCGGAGGCCGGCGTCAGTTTCGCGACGCCGTTCAACCAGTTCGGAAGCAAGGCGGCGATCATGCATGCGCTCGCCGCGCGACGCATCGAGATGATGGCTGCACGCTATCGAGCGCAGACTCGCCCAGCGCAGACTGAAGACCGGGTGGCGCTGGCGGTGAGGATCGCCGCGGAGGGAATGCTCGAGGAAGCCGTCGTCAATCGGGCGGTGATGGGCTGGATCGGAACCGCGGGCCCGGCGCCAGGCGCCGCGTTGGCGGGCTCCACGGCGTTGTGGTTATTGGCGCTGGCCCCCGGGGATGCCGCGTTCCCCGAAGAGGCAAACGCTGATCTGGCGGTGCTGGCCCGGCGGCTCGCTTTCGGATTTCGTGGAACCCTGTCTTTCTGGAGCGCCGGAGAGCTAGCGGACGAGGACCTGGTCCAGAGCGCCATCGACGTCGCGAGGACGATCGTGCGCGGTTCGACATTCTTGTCGCCGTAGTGAGCGCTTCTAGCGAGTGATCGGCAGGCCGTCGGTCCGGCAGCCCCAAAAGCAGATCGTCTGCTTCCGGCCAGAAGGCACTTCGCTCTCACCAGCATTCCGCGCTGGTCCCCGCGCCTCGCCCGCGTGCTTTTGGTGCAGGTTTTGACACACACTTTTCCCCTCTGCCGTAAGAGAGAACGGCGATTCACTCACTTTGGCTCACCTAGACGTGTCTGGATTAGCCTTCCTGCGTTGGTGGTCCGAGGTGCTGAAGGAAGTCCGGCTTTCCCAGGGACACACCAGCATTGCGGAGGATCGCGTAGGCAGTCGTGACGTGAAAGAAGAAATTGGGGAGCGCAAATCCCGACAGGTACGCCCGGCTTCTGATCGACCAGGTCGTCGTTGAGGATGAACAGATCCACATCCGTGGGTCTCGCAAGGCGCTGGAGCGCGCCGTCGTCGCAACTGCGGCGGGCACCCGCAAAGGGGTGCCCAGTTTTGCACGAGAATGGCGCACCCAAGAGGATTCGAACCTCTGGCCTCTGCCTTCGGAGGGCAGCGCTCTATCCAGCTGAGCTATGGGTGCGTGGCGCTTCGCAGCGTGTGAAGCGCGCTTAGCAAAGCCGGTTGCGCTTGGCGAGGGGTTTCGTGGTGCCGCGGCCGATCACTTCCTGGCGATGTCGACGGGCTGGAACTTGCCGAGGCCGCAGCTTGGCCCCTGGATGGTGGATGGGCTGCGGAGCACGGTGATGATGTCGGTCGAGCAGAGCTGGCTGAGCGAGGTCTTGTAGGAAAAGCGCTCCTCGAAACCCAGCGAGCCGCATTCATGGGGGAGCTCGTTGCGATAGACCTTGCCGCCGCGCATGTGGAAATCGATGACCTTGTCGCCATGGACGCGCGTGTTCTGGATCTGGATGATCGGGATGCAGCTTACCGCTTCGCCCGTCGGCTTCGCCTCGGGCACGGCGTTGCGATCCTTCTTGGCAGCGACCGATCCGCTCGCCGCGAGAAGGACGAGGGCGGCAACGACGATGGGCGCGCGCATCACAGTTCTCCTTTGGCTTTTGCGCGATTCTGCTTCGGCGCAGATGACTTGGGCCTGAACGCGCAGAGATCGGCGACCTTGCAGCGCCAGCATTCGGGCGTCCGCGCCTTGCAGACATAGCGGCCGTGGAGGATCAGCCAGTGATGCGCGTGGAGGCGAAAGGGCTGGGGGACGACCTTCTCCAGCGTCATCTCGACCGCGAGCGGGGTCTTGCCGCGGGCAAGGCCGGTGCGGTTGCCGACGCGGAAGATGTGCGTGTCGACCGCGAAGGTCTCCGCACCGAAGGCCGAGTTCATCACGACGTTGGCGGTCTTGCGCCCGACGCCGGGCAGCCTTTCGAGTGCGTCGCGATCCGCGGGCACCTGGCCGCCATGCTCGGCGATCAACTGCTCCGAGAGCGCGATGACGTTCTTGGCCTTGGCGTTGAACAGGCCGATCGTCTTGATGTGCTCCTTCAGCCCCTCATCGCCGAGAGCGACCATCGCCTCGGGGGTCTGCACCTCCTGGAACAGGCGCCTGGTCGCCTTGTTGACGCCGACATCGGTCGCTTGCGCCGAGAGCACGACCGCGACGAGCAGCGTATAGTCGTTGACAAATTCGAGCTCGGTCTCAGGCGCGGGGTTGTCCTCGGCCAGCCGCGCGAAGAACTCGATGACGTCAGCCTTCTTCACAGCCCGAGCACGTCCGCCATCCGGTAGCGCCCGGCGGGTTTGCCCGCGAGCCACAGCGCCGCCTTGACCGCGCCCTGCGCGAAGATCGCGCGGCTTTCGGCGCGGTGGCCAAGCTCGATCCGCTCGCCATTGCCCGCGAGGATCACCATGTGATCGCCCGCGACCGAACCGCCGCGGAGTGCGGCGAAGCCGATCTGCCCCTCCTTGCGCGCGCCCGTCTGTCCGTCACGGCCGCGGTCGCTGTGGCTGGCGAGGTCGACGCCGCGACCTTGGGCTGCGGCCTCGCCGAGCAGCAGCGCGGTGCCCGAGGGGGCGTCGATCTTGTGGCGATGGTGCATCTCGACGATCTCGATATCCCAGTCGGGCCCAAGCCGGGCGGCTGCCTGCTTCACCAGCGCGGAGAGCAGGGTGACGCCAAGCGAGGTATTGCCCGTCTGGAGCACCGCCACATGCTGAGCCGCATCGTCGATATTCTGGAGATCGTCGGGGCTGAGCCCGGTGGTGCCGACGACGATCGCCTTGCCTGCCGCGACCGCGGCGCCGAGATTGCCGACCAGCGCCGAAGGCACCGAGAAATCGACGAGCACATCGGCATCGCGCGCGAGCGTCATCGGATCGCCCCCGGCATCGACCCCGCCCGCATAGCCCGCGCCGGCCGCTTCGATCGCCTCGCGAATGGCCTGACCCATCCGCCCTTCGCTGCCGTAGATCCCGATCCTCGTCATGCCCTTGCACCCGTCCTTTCGCCGCCGGCTATGGGCGAGGCGCCCGCGCCTGTCCACGCCCAACGGCGGCCAAACTTCACACAACTTCGCGAAGCTCGCGCATATGCGCATGTATTTCCGGCGTTCGCTGCGCGAGGCGAATCGCGTTCGCGGCGAGCATGACAGCAAGGGTGCATGTAGGACAGGTCCGGGGCAGGCGAGGGGCGGAATCGCGCGCTGCTTCCTGTTCAACTGGCGTTCCGCCCATGATCCGGCACAGATAAATTGACGTGTATCTCGGATGCAACAAGTTCCGACAAAATGATCTCGTGTCGGGTTTCCAATTGGCTCCGCCAGTTGGCGTGTGCTTTATCTGGCGTCGATGGCGCAGAGACGCGACATTGCGATCCCGCGCTGCATGCTTTGTCAGGGGAAAGCCATGTCGAAACTATCAGATCATCTCTGGGTATCCTGCGCCTCGCTGGCACTTGTCGCCGGTTTCACCACAGGGGCGCCCGCCCGGGCACAGTCCAACGTCCCCTCTGACAGCCAGGCCGCCGCGCCGTCGGACGAGAGGGATATCGTCGTCACGGGGTCGCGCATCCGGCGCAGCCCGCTCGAGCAGGATGCGCCGATCGTTTTCGTCGATCAGGAAGACATCGCAAAGACGGGCCTCAACTCGGTCAACGATGTGCTTCAACGCTTGCCAAGCTCGGGCGGTGGCCTCAACGGCAAGTTCAACAACAGCGGCAATCTCGGCAATCCGCCCGACGGCGGCGGCGTGGGTGCCGGCGCCGCCGAGATCGACCTGCGCTATCTCAGCTCGCGGCGTGTGCTCGTGCTCGTGGACAGCATTCGCTACGTCAACGGCGCATCGGCGAGCGGCGTGCCGGGCTCAACCGACCTCAATTCCATTCCCGAAAGCGCCATCGAACGCATCGAGGTGCTGCAGGACGGCGCGTCGTCGATTTATGGCTCCGATGCGATCGCGGGCGTGGTCAACATCATCACCAAGAAGCAGCAGGCCGGCCTGATGGCCACGGCCCAGGCCGGTCTGTACGACCGGGGCGACGGAGCTACCCAGAATGTCCAGCTCAGTTGGGGCAACGGCAGCGACAGTCCGCTGCAAATCGTCGTTGGCGGCAATTATGTGAAGCAGGATGGTGTTTCGGCTGGCGCAAGGGATATCTCTCGTTTCCCCGCGCCCTATTCGAACACCTGCGCCGATGGCGGCTGTTCGGGTTTCCTGCCCAACGGCTTTTATTCCATCTTCGGCAACGGCCCCGGCGACCGTTCCGACTTGACGCTCAATGCTCCGGTAATCGGCCGCGCCACTACACCCGCCGATTTCCGCCCGTTCGTCAGCCCTGACGACCGATTCAATTTTGGACCGTTCAACTTTCTCCAGATCCCGGTCGAGCGATACGGGGTCTTTGGCAATCTGCGCTACGAGATCTCGGACGCCATCAATTTTTCGGTCAAGGGGATCTGGAACAAGCGCAAATCCAAGAACCAGGCGGCACCGCTGCCCTTTGGCATTGGCCCTGCGGCGGGCATTACGCCTGTGCTCGATGCGATCACGGTCGATGCAACCAACCCGTTCAATCCCTTCGGCGTCACGCTCGATGCTTCCAACATGGATTTCATCCTCCGCCGTTTTGTCGAAGGCGGTCCGCGCCGGTTCCACCAGAGCGTGGAGACCTTCTACGGCGTCGCGACACTCGATGGCGAATTCGATATCGGCGGGGGCAACTGGTACTGGGACGTCAATGCCGCCTACGGCAAGAACAAGGCCGATCAGACGATGTTCGGGAACATAAACTCGGGCCTTCTGCGCCAGGCCCTGGGCCCGATCGCGAACTGCACCAATCCCTGCGTGCCCTTCAACCTGTTCGGCGGGGCCGGATCGATCACTCCTGAGATGATCAATTTCGTCACCTACGAACAGCATGACAGCAGCGACAACGAGCTGTGGGATTTTACCGGCAACGTGACGGGCAGCCTGTTCGCGCTGCCGGGCGGAAATCTCGGCATCGCAGCCGGCATGGAATATCGCGACCTCAAGGGCCGTTTCGATCCCGACCCGATCGTCGCCGCCGGATTCAGCTCCGATATCCCAGCGCAGCCGACGCGGGGCAGTTATTCGGTCTGGGAAGCCTATACCGAACTCAATGCGCCTGTGCTGGCCGACACGTCATTCTTCCAGTTGCTCGAACTGACCGGAGCGGTGCGTTTCTCCGACTATTCGACCTCGGGTTCGACATGGACGTTCAAGGGCGGGGTCAACTGGAAACCGATCAAGGACCTGCGCCTGCGCGCTTCCTATGCCGAGGGTTTCCGCGCGCCCTCGATCGGCGAGTTGTTCGGAACGCAATCGCGCTTCGACCAGCAGCTTGACGACCCCTGCTCGTCGCATGCCGATACCACCGCGCCCCTCAACTTCCAGAATGACGCTACGGTGCGTGCGAACTGCATTGCCGCCGGCGTCCCGGCAAACGGCAGCTATCAACAGGCCAACCCGCAAATCTCTGTCCTGGTCGGCGGCAACGAGGAGCTTGAGCCCGAAACATCGGAGAGCTGGATCTTTGGCGGGGTTTACAGTCCCTCCTTCCTCCCCGGCCTATCGCTCGAGGCCAATTATTACGACATCAAGGTCAGGGGCGCGATCCAGGCGGTCAATGCGAATGTCACGGTCACCAACTGCATGGTGAGCAATGACCCGGCGGCTTGCGCGCTGGTGACGCGTGCCGGCGGCGGACAACTCACGCAGGTCGTGGGCGTGCTCCAGAACATCGCGGGAATCAACACCGACGGCCTCGATGTCAACCTGACCTATCGCTCCGGGGAGACAGGCGCTGGCCGGTTCGGTTTCACCTGGAACAATACCTTCCTGTTCAACTTTGACGAGGTCCTGCCTATTGCCGGCGGTACCCAGGTCATCAGCCGCGAGGGGACCGAACGGGGCAGTCCGTCCCAAGGCTTCCCCGAGTGGAAGTCCATCGGGATTATCGATTGGGACAAGGACAACTTTGGCGTGACCTTGACCGGTCGTTACGTTTCCGAGCTCGAAGAAAGAGGCGGGACCGTCATGAAAGACCGTTTCTACACCGACGTGCAGCTCCGCCTGACGGTGGGCGAGGACAAGGATTTCGGCTTTGCGCTGGGCGTGAACAATATCTTCAACACCACGGCGCCCGGATGCGTGACCTGCGATATCAACAATTTCGATCCGACAATCTATGATCTCAATGGCCGCTATCTGTACGCCAAGGCCACGTTCAAGATGTAAGGCACGGCGCAGCCTGTTTACGTTCATGACTGTAAAGGGCCGGCCCAACCAGCCGGCCCTTTTTTCCGGGCGGTCGGCGTGAAACCCGGCACAGCCCCCATAAAGACGCAGCGGCTTGCCGGGGGCGTGTGCGGCTGCTTCAAGGGTGGGCATGAACGCTTATGTCTGTCTGGCCATCGCGATCGTCGCCGAAGTGGTAGCGACCTCGGCGCTCAGGGCGTCGGAGGGGTTCACGCGGATCGGGCCGAGCGTGGTGGTCGCGATCGGCTATGCCATCGCCTTCTACGCGCTGTCGCTGACCTTGAAGACGATCCCGGTCGGGATATCCTATGCGATCTGGTCGGGGGGCGGATCATCCTCGTGACGGGCGTCGCCTGGGCGCTCTACGGACAGAAGATCGACCATGCGGGGCTTGCCGGCGTCGCGCTGATCATCGCGGGGGTCGTGGTGATCAACCTGTTCTCGCAATCGGCGGGACATTGAGCGGCGGTATCGCGCCACCGATCTAGAGCGGCGTGCGCTAAATCTGATCCATATCCGTGCTCCGGGCTTGACCCGGAGCCCATGCTGTAAACAACACGTCGTCCGGACAGATGGGCTCCTGCTTTCGCAGGAGCACTGAACCCGGTGCACTAGCGGGGAGACGTGTCTCGTGCGGAGAGCGCCTCGGCGACCGCCTCGACGAGCAGGTCGGCCATGATCTCGTAACTTTGCTCGCCCTCGGCAGGGGTCGCGGATTGCGGGGTTCCGAAATAGGCATCGGGGCCGCCGGCCTCGGCGAAGGTCTTTGCGCCGCGCGCGAACGCGTCGACAAGGCTCGATGGATTTTCCTCGAGCGCCCGGCGCTTGCCGTCATCGACGAGCCCGGGCTGATCGCGCATTACGAGGCTCGTTTCGAACTGGCCGGCGTGACAGGCGCCCGACTGGAATTCGTCGGTGAGCTGCTGGGCGAGCTTGCGGCGGGTGAAATCGGGATAGGCGACTGCAAGGCCGGTGCCGGCGATCTCCGAAGCCACGGTGCGCAGCATCGCGACATTGGCGGGGTCGAAATGGCTGTTAGCGATCGCGAGGCACGCGAAGCGCTGTCGCCGGAGCGATTGCGCGATGTCGCGGAGTACCGCCGCGGCGGTCGCGCTGCCGATCGAGATCGTACCCGCGAATGCGGCGGCATATTCGGCGGGCGCATAGGCGAGGGGCGGCAGCACGAAGGCGGGAATGCCCCGTGCCGTCAGCTTTGCGGCGGCACGATCGGCCATGCCGTTGCTGATGATGACGTCGGTCTCGAGCGGCAGGTGCGGGCCATGCGCCTCGACCGCGCCGCAGGGCAGGATCGCGACGACGGGGCGGCCGCTGTCGAGCGCGTCGCGGATCGCGGTCCAGGCAAGCGTGCCGAGTTTCATTGATAGCGTGCCTTCAATATCTTCCTGTCGATCTTGTCACGGTCGTTGCGCGGCAGAGCCGTGTCGGCGAACAGCACATGATGCGGCACCTTGTAGCGCGCGAGATGCTGCCGCGAAAAGGCGATCAGTTCGGCCTCGAGCCCTTCCGACGGCCCGATCCCCGATTTGAGCACGACGATCGCGACGGGTTTTTCGAGGCCGGCCTTGTCCCTGCGCCCGAAGACGCAGCATTCGCGGACCGCTTCGTGCCGCGCAAGGCAGTTCTCGACCTCGATTGGGCTGACATAGATGCCGCCGCTCTTGATGAGATCGTCGCCGCGGCCTTCATAATACCAGTAGCCGTCTTCATCCTGGCGGAACTTGTCGCCGCTGACGATCCAGCCGCCGCGCAGATGCTCCTTCGATTTGGCATAGGCCGCATGATAATAGAGCGCCGCGGAATCGCCGCCGATCCACAGCGTGCCGACGCCGCCGGCAGGCACGGGCTCGCCCGCATCGTCGACGAGGCGCGCCTCATAGCCGGGGACGAGCCTGCCGAGGCTTCCCGGGCGGATGTCGCCGGGGCGGTTGCTGATATAGATGTGGAAGCTTTCGGCGCTGCCGATGCCGTCTATGATCGGGACGTTGAAGGCGCGGTTCCAGCGCTCGTGGAGCTCGAGCGGCAGCGCCTCGCCCGCGCTCCACATGAAGTGCAGGCTCGACAGGTCGGGCGGCGCGTCGCCCGCGGCCTCGAGCATCTTGTTGATCAGCGTCGGCACATTGGTGAGCACGCTCGGCCGGTGGCGTTCGATCAAGGCGAAAAGGCCATCGGCGGTGGGGGGCTCGGAGGAGAGGATCGTGGTCGCGCCCATCGCGAAGGGGAACATGAGGTTGGTGCCCGTCGCATAGCCGAAGAACAGCCGGGGGCCGGACAGCGTGACGTCGTCCTCGCGCATGCCGATGAAGCGGCGCGCATAGACCTCGGCGTTGTAGGCGAAATGGAAATGGCAATGGACCGCGCCCTTGCTCTGGCCGGTCGTGCCGCTGGTGAAGAGCCAGACCGCGGGATCGTCCTTGCGCGTCGGCCAGAGTTGCACGTCCGCGGCGACGTCGCGCGCGAGCCAGGCGTCGAAGCCTGCACCGACGGTGATGATGTTGCGGCCGGCGTCGCAGTGCCGCGTGTCCGCCGCCGCCGCGCCGAAGGCTTCGACGCTCGCGGCGTCGATGAAGGCGAATTGCGGCTTCACATAGCCGAGATAGTAGCGGTAGTCCGCCTCGGGCAGCAGCGGATTGATCTGGGTGACGACCGCGCCCGCCTTCAGGGCGCCGAACCAGGCATAGACGAATTCGGGGCAGTCGCGCATGCACAGCAGCACGCGCTGTTCGGGAAGCAGCCCCTCGCTGACCAGTCGCTGCGCGACGCGCAGAACGTTCTCGGCGACCTCGGCATAGGTGATGACGCGGTCCTCGAACAGGATCGCGGGTTTGTTGCCGCGTCCCGCCTCGACATTGGCGAAGACGAAATGGTCCGCCATGTTGAAATCGTCGGCGAAAATCGGCGGGTCGCTCTCCATGCATCCTCTCCGCAAAACGGGCTGCCCAGCTTAATTTGATTTAAGCTTAAAGCAATTGCCTCTTGCGCCCCGTCGGAGCTTGCCAGGTGCGCAAAGTAATTTTAAGCTTAAAACATAATCGGAGAGAGACGCCATGCGCATCGCCTGTCTCGGCGGCGGACCCGCCGGACTCTATTTCGCGATCTCGATGAAGCTGGCGGACCCGGCGCATGAGATCGACCTGTTCGAACGCAACAAGGCGGGCGACACCTTCGGCTGGGGGGTCGTGTTTTCGGATCAGACGCTGGGCAATCTGCGTGCCAGCGACCCGGTGAGCGCCGAGACGATCATCGGCGAGTTCGCGCACTGGGACGATATCGAGGTGTGCATCCGCGGCGAGACGATCCGATCCTCGGGGCACGGATTCATCGGCATCGGGCGCAAACGGCTGCTCCAGATCCTGCAGGAGCGCGCGCGCGAACTCGGTGTCAGGCTGCATTTCGAGCACGAGTTCGGCGCGGACCTTGCCGACTACGCCGATTACGACCTCGTCATCGGCGCCGATGGCGTCAACAGCAAGCTGCGCGACGCCTATGCCGAGCATTTCGGGGTCGATATCCAGACGCGCGCCAACAGGTTCGTCTGGCTGGGGACGACAAAAGCGTTCGAGGCCTTCACCTTCGCCTTCGAAGAGACCGACCATGGCTGGGTCTGGGCGCACGCCTATCGCTTCGACGACGCGCTCTCGACCTTCATCGTCGAATGCTCCGAGGAAACCTGGCGCGGGCTCGGGCTCGACGCGATGGACCAGGAGGAGACCTGCCGCTTTGCCGAGGCGCTGTTCGCGCGGCATCTCGATGGGCACAGGCTGATGAGCAACGCAGGCCACCTGCGCGGGTCGGCGGCCTGGCTCAATTTCCGGCGCGTGCTGTGCGAGCGCTGGGCCTATGACAAGCTGATCCTGCTCGGCGACGCCGCGCATACCGCGCATTTCTCGATCGGATCGGGTACCAAGCTGGCGCTCGAGGACGCGATCAAGCTTGCCGAGGTGCTCAATCGCCCGGGGCTGTCGCGGGCGGCGGCACTCGAGGAATACCAGGCCGAGCGCACCGTCGAGGTGCTCAAGCTCCAGAATTCGGCGCGCAACTCGACCGAATGGTTCGAGACGCTCGACCGCTATCTCGATTTCGAGCCGATCCAGTTCGCCTATTCGTTGCTCACGCGCAGCCAGCGCATCAGCCACGAGAATCTGCGCGCGCGCGACCGCGACTGGCTCGAGGGGGTGGAGCGCTGGTTCCGCGCGCGTGCGACGGGCAAGCCCGCCAACGATGCCGCGCCGCCGATGTTCGCGCCCTTTCGCCTGCGCGACATGACGCTCGCCAACCGCGTCGTCGTGTCGCCCATGGCCACCTATTCGGCGGTTGACGGCATGCCGCAGGACTTCCACCTCGTCCATTACGGCGTGCGTGCGCAGGGCGGTGCGGGGCTGGTCTTCACCGAGATGACCTGCGTCTCGCCCGAGGGGCGGATCACGCCCGGATGCGCGGGGATGTATTCGGACGCGCAGGAGGCGGCGTGGCGACGGATCACCGATTTCGTCCATGCCAACAGCGCCGCGAAGATCTGCATGCAGCTGGGCCATTCGGGCGCCAAGGGTTCGACGCGGATCGGCTGGGAAGGGATGGACGTGCCGCTGGCGGCGGGCAACTGGCCGCTGCTGGCGCCGTCGGAGGTGGCGTGGTCGGAACACAACCAGCGGCCGATCACGATGACGCGCGGCGACATGGACCGCATCCGCGACCAGTTCGTCGCCGCGACCGAGCGCGCGCTCGCCGCCAATTTCGACATGATCGAGCTGCATGCCGCGCATGGTTACCTGCTCTCGGCGTTCATCACGCCGCTGCAGAACCGGCGGGACGACGAATATGGCGGGAGCCTCGAGAACCGCCTGCGCTTCCCGCTCGAGGTCTTCGCCGCGATGCGCGCGGCCTGGCCCACGGAGCGGCCGATGTCGGTGCGCATCTCGGCCAATGACTGGGTGGGCGACGAGGGGGTGACCCCCGACGAGGCGGTCGCGATCGCGCGCGCCTTTGCCGAGGCGGGGTGCGACCTGATCGACGTGTCGGCGGGCCAGACCTCGACGCGCGCGAAGCCCGTTTATGGCCGGATGTTCCAGACGCCCTTTTCGGACAAGGTGCGCAACGAGGCCAAGCTCGCGACGATGGCGGTGGGCAACATCTTCGAGCCCGACCATGTCAATTCGATCCTCGCCGCGGGCCGCGCCGACCTGGTCGCGCTGGCGCGCCCGCACCTGATCGACCCGATGTGGACGCTGCGCGCGGCGGCGCAGCAGGGCTATCGCGGCGTCGTCGTGCCGCCGCCCTATCTGGCGGGGATCGAGCAGCTGGCGCGCAACCTGCAGCGCCAGGCCGAGCAACAGCAGGCGGAGATCCGCGCATGAGCGCGCTTACGGGCCAGCACGCGGTGATCACCGGCGGGGGCAGCGGGATCGGCGCTGCGATCGCGCGGTGCTTCGCGGCCGAGGGGGCGAAGTTGACGCTGGTCGGGCGGCGCGTCGATGCGCTCCGCGAGGTTGCCCGGGAAACGGGTGCGCATTTCACGACTGCCGACGTGACGCAACGCGCCGAGGTCGATGCTGCGCTGGTGGGCGCACGCGCGGTCCACGGGCCGGTCACGATCCTCATCAACAATGCGGGCGCGGCGGAATCGGGGCCTTTCGCGCGGCTCGATGCCGAGGGCTGGCGCCGGATGATGGCGGTCAACCTCGATGCTGTGTTCCACTGCACCCAAGCCGTGCTCGCCGAGATCCGCGCTGCCGAGGCGGGGCGCATCGTCATCATCGCGAGCACCGCGGCGCTCAAGGGTTATGCCTATAGCGCAGCCTATGCCGCGGCGAAGCACGGTGCGCTGGGGCTTGCGCGCTCGCTCGCGCTCGAGCTCGCCGATACCCCTGCTACGGTCAACGCGCTGTGCCCCGGCTTTACCGACACCGACATCGTCGCCGACGCGGTGTCGCGCATCGCCGGGAAGACGGGGCGCAGCGCCGAAGAGGCGCGCGCCGAGCTGGCGCGCTTCAACCCGCAGCACAGACTGATCCAGCCCGAAGAGGTGGCGGCGAGCGCGCTGTGGTTGTGCCGCGCCGAGAGTCGCTCGATCACGGGCCAGGCGATCGCGGTCGCGGGCGGAGAGGTGATGTGAGCATGGCCGGCATCCGCGAGAAGCATGACGGTGCGCTCGCCGACCGGTCGAATGTGAAGCTGTGGCTGCGGCTGCTGTCATGCACCACGGTGATCGAGAAGCGCGTCAAACGGCGGCTGGCCGACCGCTTCGACACCACATTGCCGCGCTTCGACGTGCTGGCGGCGCTCGACCGCAATGCGCAGGGGATGACGATGGGCGCGCTTTCGCGTTCGCTGCTCGTGTCCAACGGCAATGTGACCGCGCTGGTCAAGACGCTGCAGCGCGACGGGCATGTCGTGCTGGCTTCCTCGCCCGCCGACCATCGCGCATCGATCGTTCGGCTGACGTCCGAGGGCAGGCGCCATTTCGCCGAGCTGGCCGAGGTCCATCACGGCTGGATCGACGCGATGCTTGCCGGGCTCGACCGCACGCAGCGCGAGGCGCTGTTCGATCTTCTCGGCGCATTGAAGACATCGATAGCCGCGGAAAACCCCGGAGAGGAGCACCGATGAATCCTGAGACCTTCACGCCCGCGCATTTCGGCTGGGCCTTTTCGGACGGGATCGCGACGATCACGCTCGACCGGCCCGCGCTCAAGAACCCGCTGACCTTCGAATCCTATGCCGAGCTGCGCGATACCTTCCGCGCGCTCGTCTATGCGCCCGCGGTCAAGGCGGTCGTGATCCACGGCGCGGGCGACAATTTCTGCTCGGGCGGCGACGTGCACGAGATCATCGGTCCGCTGACGAAGATGGCGATGCCTGAACTGCTCGCCTTTACGCGGATGACGGGCGATCTGGTCAAGGCCGTCCGTAACTGCCCGCAGCCCGTGATCGCCGCGATCGACGGGATCTGCGTCGGCGCGGGAGCGATCATCGCGATGGCGTCGGATATCCGCATCGCGACGCCGCGCACAAAGACCGCCTTCCTCTTCACGCGCGTCGGGCTCGCGGGATGCGACATGGGCGCGTGTGCGATCCTGCCGCGCATCATCGGTCAGGGGCGCGCGTCCGAACTGCTGTTCAGCGGGCGCGTGATGACCGCCGAGGAGGGCGAACGCTGGGGCTTCCACAACCGGCTGGTTTCGCCCGAGACGCTGCTCGATGAGGCACGTGCAACCGCGACGTTGCTCGTCACCGGCCCCACCTTCGCGCACGGCATCACCAAGACCCAGCTCAATGTCGAATGGGCGGTGAGCCTCGAGACCGCGATCGAGATGGAGGCGCAGGCGCAGGCGATCTGCATGCAGACCGAGGATTTCCGCCGCGCCTTCGAGGCCTTTGCCGAAAAGCGCCAGCCCGTGTTCGAGGGCAACTGAGATGGCCGACACCAGCTTTCTCGACTGGCCCTTCTTCGATGACACGCACCGGCGCCTCGCCGCTGATCTCGATGCCTGGTGCGTCGCCGAGGGTCTGGCGGCGGCGCATGGCGAAGACGAGGTCGACGCCGAATGCCGCCGGCTGCTCGCGCGGCTCGCGGCGGGGGGCTGGTTGCGCTACGCGGTGCCGCGCGCCTTTGGGGGCGTCCATGACACGCTCGACGTCCGTTCGCTGTGCCTGATCCGCGAGACGCTGGCGCGCCATTCGGGTCTCGCCGATTTCGTCTTTGCGATGCAGGGGCTCGGCTCGGGCACGATCTCCTTGTTCGGCACGGCGGAGCAGAAGGCGGCCTATCTGCCGCGGGTGGCCTCGGGCGAAGCGATGGCTGCCTTTGCGCTGACCGAACTTGCCTCGGGATCGGACGTGGCAGCGATGGAGACGAGCGCGCGGCTCGACGCTGGCGGCTATGTCATCGATGGCGCGAAGACCTTCATCTCCAATGGCGGCATCGCCGACTATTACGTCCTTTTCGCGCGCACCGGCGAGGCGCCGGGCGCACGCGGCATTTCGGCGTTCATCGTCAACGCCGACACGCCCGGGCTGACGATTGCCGAGCGAATCCGCGTGATCGCGCCGCACCCGCTCGCGACCTTGCGCTTCGACGCGATGCGCCTGCCTGCAAGCGCGGGGCTCGGCGAGGCCGGTGGCGGCTTCGGCGCTGCGATGGCGACGCTCGATATCTTCCGCCCGACCGTGGGCGCTGCGGCACTCGGTTTCGCGCGCCGCGCGCTCGACGAGGCGACGGCGCGCGCAGAAAACCGCATTCTCTTTGGCGCCAGGCTTTCGGACAACGCGGTGGTGCAGACGCAGCTTGCCGAAATGGCGCTCGACATCGACGCCTCGGCGCTGCTCATCTACCGCGCGGCCTGGGCGCGCGACGTGCAGGGCGCGCGCACCACGCGCGAGGCGGCGATGGCCAAGCTCCACGCTACCGAAGCGGCGCAGCGCGTGATCGATCGCGCGGTGCAGATTTTCGGCGGGCAGGGGGTGGTCCATGGCGTCCCCGTAGAAGCGCTCTATCGCGAAGTCCGCGCGCTGCGCATCTATGAGGGCGCGTCGGAGGTCCAGAAGATGATCATAGCGCGCCAGCATCTCGCGGCGGCGCGCGCCGGCGATGGGGGGAAGGCATGAGCAACACCATCCTGCTGCCCGAGGGCTGGCAGCGCCCCAGGGGCTATGCGCATGGCGTGATGGCGCGGGGACGGATGATCTTCACCGGCGGCGTGGTCGGCTGGGACGAGCAGGAACGCTTCGTCGGCCCAGATCTCGCGAGCCAGTTCGAACGCATCCTCCAGAGCACCGTCGCGATTTTGGCGGCAGGCGGCGCGCGCCCCGAGCATATCGTGCGGATGACCTGGTATGTCGTCGATCGCGACGAATATGTCGCCAGCCTGGCCGCGATCGGCGCGGCCTATCGCGCGCATATCGGCCGCCATTTCCCCGCCATGGCGGTGGTGCAGGTGGTAGCGCTCGTCGAACCCGAGGCGCGGATCGAGATCGAGACGACCGCTGTGGTTCCCGACGACGCGGATGTTTGAAGGCGGGCAGCCAGCGCGCGCTGCCTCTTCGACAGTCGCTTGCGGCGCTTTCGCGTCCAAGGGCTAGTTGCGGTTCCCACCTCCGTTATGGGGTGGTTAGCGGACGTTGGCAGAGGAGCGCCCTGCTTCGCTCCCCTCCCGATCGTGTCAGTGGTCGTGGTGGGTAGCGCCTTCCGCGCCACCTTTGTCGCCATGGTCTTTCTTGTCCATGTCGTCACAGCAGCACTTCTTGCCCTCTGCCTTCATCTTCTCACAGCAATCCATTTTGGGCGCTGGCGCGGGTGCAGTTTGTGCGAGCACTGCTGACGGGGCGGCCAGAGCAATGGCGAGTGCGATCGGTGCGAGTTTCAATTTCTGTTCCTTCACTCTGCGAGTTTGGGGGATGTACGCGCAACTGATTTGCTGCGTCAAATGTAACGCGCAGCGCCGATCGGAGAAATGTCCGCAACTATGTCGTTTCCCAGTCGAAGGGCTGCACCTCGGTGCGGCGCCCCAGCAGAAAGGCGTCGGCGACGAGGCGGAAGGGCGTGAGGTCGGCGTCGCTCTGGCGGCTGGCGAGCAGGCGCGCGAAATGGCGGTAGAGCCGTGCATATTCGGGTTCCTCGCCAACCTCGACCGCGACGCCGTCGACCGCCATCCGCGAGGCGCCCATCGACAGCTTGAGGTGCCCCTGGTCGGTCTCGACATCGATGTCCCAGGTCTGGGGACCGCGCTGGTCGAAGTCGAAGGCGACGTCGATCGGGACGCCCGCAGTATCGATAAAGGCAAGGTCGGCCGCGATCGGCGCTCCACGATTGGCGGGAAAGCGCAGCTCGGCGCGCTCGAGCATGACGGGGCGCGGCAGGATGTGCGTGATCACCGAGAGCGCGTTGATGCCGGGATCGAAGACGCCGATGCCGGGTTCCCAGATCCATTCCTGACCGGGGTGCCAGACGCGGACGTCCTCTTTCCAGTTGACCGCGACGCGGCGGATGGTGCGGTCCCGGAGCCACGCGCGGGCGGGCTCGACCGCGGCGGCCTCGCGCGAATGCCAGGTGGCGTAGAAGACCCGGCCGGCCCCGCGCGCGAGCGCCGCGAAGGATTCGGCTTCGGACAAGGTCGCCGCGGGCGGCTTTTCGATCATCACGTCAAGACCGTGTTCGAGCGCTTCGGTGACGATAGCGAGCCGGCCGCGCGGCGGCGTGCAGATCGAGACCGCCTGGACATCGGGCGTCGCCGCCATCATCTCGGTGATCGTGGCGAAGCCGGGCACGCCTTTGGGGGGAGCGTGCTGCGTCACCGCGGCGACCAGCTCGAAATCCGGGCTCGCGGCCAGCGTCGGCACATGCTGGTCGCGGGCGATCTTGCCGATCCCGACCAGCGCTATCCGTGTAGGGCTCATGGGCGGGCGATCGCAGTGTGCGACATATAAGGCATGGGGGTTGGCACTCTCGGTATCCTATCCATGACGTTGATTTCTTCTAAAAATCCTGAAAGATTTTATTATCTGATATATATGCTTTATATTTGCCATTCGGGTTGCTATCAAGTGGGAAACCGCGTGGCCGCACATGCATTGAAGCCGTTATGCAGGTTTGAAACAATCAGAATGGCGGCCGGCGCGTCGCCAAGGGGGTAGGATGAAAGTCGTGGCACGCGCTCCGAAAGCGAGCATGATCATGCCAGTTTGCGCGGAGCCTGCGGCAGCATGAGTGAAAAAGTCTCCCTTCGGTCGCGCGCCTGGTTCAATGACATGGCGAACCCCGACATGACCGCGCTCTACATCGAGCGCTACATGAACTTCGGCCTGACGCTCGAGGAACTGCAGTCCGACCGCCCGATCGTCGGCATCGCGCAGACGGGCAGCGACCTCAGCCCCTGCAACCGCCATCATATCGTGCTGGCCGAACGCGTGCGCGAGGGCATCCGCGACGCGGGCGGCATTCCCATCGAGTTCACCACGCATCCGATCCAGGAGACGGGCAAACGCCCGACCGCAGGGCTCGACCGCAACCTGTCCTATCTCTCGCTGGTCGAGGTGCTTTACGGCTATCCCCTCGACGGCGTGGTGCTGACGATCGGTTGCGACAAGACCACGCCCGCCTGCCTGATGGCGGCGGCCACGGTGAACATCCCCGCGATCGCGCTGTCGGTCGGCCCCATGCTCAACGGCTGGTACAAGGGCGAGCGCACGGGTTCGGGCACGATCGTCTGGAAGGCGCGGCAGATGCTCGCCGCGGGCGAGATCGACTATCAGGGCTTCATCAAGCTGGTGGCGAGCTCGGCGCCGTCGACGGGCTATTGCAACACCATGGGCACCGCGACGACGATGAATTCGCTGACCGAGGCGCTTGGGATGTCACTCCCCGGTTCGGCCGCGATCCCCGCACCCTATCGCGACCGCCAGGAATGCGCGTACCTGACGGGCAAGCAGATCGTCGAAATGGTGCTGGCGGACCGCAAGCCCTCCGACATCCTGACGCGCGAAGCGTTCATCAACGCGATCCGCGTCAACTCGGCGATCGGCGGTTCGACCAATGCGCCGATCCATCTCAATGCGATCGCGCGGCATATCGGGGTCGAGCTTTCGGTCGACGACTGGCAGACCTTTGGCCACGACATTCCGCTGCTCGTCAACCTTCAGCCCGCGGGCGAATATCTGGGCGAGGATTATTACCGCGCGGGCGGTGTGCCCGCGGTCGTGTCCGAGCTGATCGGGCAGGGGCTGATCCATGAGGGCGCGCTGACGGCCAACGGCAGGACGATCGGCGACAATTGCCGCGACGCCGGGATCGAGGACGAGAAGGTGATCCGGCGGTTCGAGGCGCCCTTGAAGCCGGCCGCCGGCCTTTCGGTGCTGCGCGGCAACCTGTTCGACGCCGCGGTCATGAAGACCAGCGTCATTTCGGACGCGTTTCGCGCGCGCTTCCTCTCGGATCCTGACGATCCCGAAGCGTTCGAGGGGCGTGTCGTCGTCTTCGACGGGCCCGAAGACTATCACGCGCGCATCGACGATCCTGCGCTCGCGATCGACGAGCGGACGATGCTCGTCATCCGCGGGACGGGGCCGATCGGCTATCCCGGCGGCGCCGAGGTCGTGAACATGCGCCCACCCGCCGCGCTGATCCGCGCAGGCATCGATACGCTGCCGTGCATCGGCGACGGTCGCCAGTCGGGCACCTCGGGCAGCCCCTCGATCC
The DNA here is from genome assembly GCF_058781925.1 of Sphingobium sp. FW306-1B-F04DB. Lineage (NCBI taxonomy): Bacteria > Pseudomonadati > Pseudomonadota > Alphaproteobacteria > Sphingomonadales > Sphingobiaceae > Sphingobium > Sphingobium sp. FW306-1B-F04DB. The sequence goes on from NZ_JBYSXE010000009.1 coordinate 23,589, forward strand.
TCAACGCCGCGCCCGAAGCGGCGGCGGGCGGCGGACTCGCGCTGGTCAGGACGGGGGATCGCATCCGCATCGACCTTCGCCGCGGCGAGGCCAACCTGCTCGTGTCGGACGCGGAGCTGGCCGAGCGTCGTGCGGCGTTCGAGGCGGAGGGAGGCTATCGCTATCCCGCCTCGCAGACGCCCTGGCAGGAAATCCAGCGTGGCATCGTCGGCCAGTTCGATACCGGCGCGGTGCTCGAGCCCGCGGTCAAATATCAGCGCATCGCGCAGACGCGCGGCATTCCCCGCGACAGCCACTGATGGCCGACGTGCGCGTCATCGAACGCGACGGGCGCGACCGGCTGGGGGAAGGCCCGCTGTGGTCGCGACGGCACAATGCGCTGTTCTGGGTCGATATCCTAGGCTGCCGCCTGCATCAGCTGTCGCTTGCCGATGGCGCGGTGCAAAGCTGGACGATGCCCGAGATGACCGGCTGGGTGATCGAGCGGGGCGACGCGCCCGGCTTCATCGTCGGGCTTCGCACGGGATTTGCCGAGCTCGAGCTGGATCCCTTCACCGTCCGGCATATCGTCGATCCCGAGCCTGGCCTGCCGGGCAACCGCATGAACGATGCGAAGGCGGATGATCGGGGGCGGATCTGGGCGGGCACCATGCCGGTTGCGGCGGACCAGCCGAGCGGCGCGCTCTACAGGCTCGATACGGATCGCAGCTGCCACACCGTCGACACGGGATACACGATCACCAACGGCCCCGCCTTCAGTCCGGACGGGCGCTTCCTCTATCACGCCGATTCGCATCTGCGTGTTGTTTACCGGTTCGCGATCGATGAGGCGGGCGTCGCGGGTAGCCGCGAGCCGTTCATCGCGTTCGAACCCGAATGGGGCGTGCCCGACGGGATGACCGTCGATGCCGAGGGCGGGCTGTGGATCGCGCATTGGGGCGCGGGCTGCGTCAGCCGCTTTTCCCCCGAAGGCATCCGCGAACGCGCCATCACGCTGCCCGCATCGCAGGTCACGAGCTGCGCCTTTGCGGGCGAAGCGCTCGACCGGCTGTTCGTCACCTCCGCGGCCGAAGGGCGCGAGGACGAAGCGCTGGCGGGCGCGCTTTTCGAGGTCGACCCGGGCGTGACGGGCATCCCGCCCGCCAGCTTTGGCGGATAGCCCCTGAATGCTGAACTGACTGATATTGCGACAGGCTGCATCGACAGCCGCCGACACGAGGAGAGGACCGCGCCGATGTTGAAAAATGCAGCCACGACGACACTGACCGCCGTGGCGCTCGCGACCGCCGCGCCCGCGATTGCCGCGGACTATCAGCGCGCGAGCTTTGGCACCTTGCCCGATGGCCGTGCGGTCGAGGCGGTGACGCTGACCAACGGCAACGGCGTGTCTGCGCGTGTGATCGCCTATGGCGCGACGCTTCAGGCGCTCGAGATGCCCGACCGCGAGGGACGCAAGGCCGATGTGCTGCTCGGCTATCCGACGCTCGATGGCTATGTCGAGAAGCGCGACTATTTCGGCTCCACCGTCGGCCGCTTCGCCAACCGCATCGCGGAAGGCAAATTCTCGCTCGACGGCAAGCAATACCAGACCACGCTGAACGAGGGCGCCAACGCGCTGCACGGCGGCACCGCGGGCTTCGACAAGGTGCTGTGGGACGTCGTCAAGGTCACCAGGGGCAAGGCCGCGAGCGTCACGCTGCGCTATGTCAGCCACGATGGCGATCAGGGCTATCCGGGCAAGCTCACGGTACTGGCGACCTATTCGCTCGACGAGGCGAACCAGCTGACGATCGAATACAGCGCGACAACCGACCGCTCGACCGTCGTCAACATCACCAACCACGCATATTGGAACCTGGCGGGCGAAGGTTCGGCGGCGGGCGCGATGGGCCATGTCCTCACCATCCCTGCGGACCATTTCACGCCGGTCAACGTCATGCTCATCCCGACGGGCGAGCTGAAGGCGGTGGAGGGAACGCCCTTCGATTTCCGCAAGCCAATGGCGGTGGGCGCGCGCGTCCGCGATACGCGCGACGAGCAGATCGTCTTTGGACGCGGCTACGATCACAATTTCGTGATGAGCAAGGCGCCGGTCGCCAAGCCGCAGCTGATGGCGCAGGTTTCGGATCCGGTGTCGGGCCGCGCCTTCGAGATCTGGTCGAACCAGCCGGGGCTGCAATTCTATTCGGGCAACTTCCTGGACGGCAAGGTCGTCGGCAAATCGGGGCAGGCCTATCGGCAGGGCGATACGGTCGTCTTCGAACCGCAGCTCTTCCCCGACGCGCCCAACCATCCCGCATTCGCGTCCGCGCGGCTAAATCCGGGCCAGACCTATCGCAACACCATCATCTATCGCCTGTCCACCGGGCAGCGCTGAAGCCGTACGCAGAAAACATCAGGGAGGATACGATGAACGCCGCACGCCCATTCATATACGCGCTGGTCGCGGGCGCGAGCCTGTTGGCCATGACGCCCGCGCATGCACGCGACATCTGGACCAAGGAACAGGCGCATGGCTGGTACGACAAGCAGCCCTGGCTGGTCGGCGCCAACTATAATCCCTCGACCGCGATCAACCAGCTCGAGATGTGGCAGGCCGACACCTTCGATCCCAAGCGGATCGACCAGGAGCTCGGCTGGGCGCAGGCGATGGGCATGAACACGATGCGCGTCTACCTCCACAACATGCTGTGGGAGCAGGACGCCAAGGGGCTGAAGCATCGCATCAACCAGTTCCTCGAGATCGCGGCGCGGCACAACATCAAGCCGATGTTCGTGCTGTTCGACAGCTGCTGGGATCCCGAACCCAAACTCGGCCCCCAGCATCCGCCCATTCCCGGCGTGCATAATTCGGGCTGGGTCCAGGCGCCGGGCCGCGCGCGGCTCGAGGACAAGTCGCAATATCCCAAGTTGCGCGCCTATGTGGAGGATGTTGTCGGTACCTTCGCCAAGGACCAGCGGATCCTCGCCTGGGACGTCTGGAACGAACCCAGCAACAGCGGCGGCGGCAACTATCCCCAGCATGTCGGCAAGCAGAAGCTGATCGAGGAACTGCTCGACGACGTCTTTGCCTGGGCGCGCGACAAGAATCCCGTCCAGCCGCTGACGAGCGGCGTGTGGGAGCATGACGACTGGTCGTCGATGGACAGGCTCGATGCGATCGAGAAGATCCAGACCAGCCAGTCCGACGTCATTTCGTTCCATGACTATAACTGGCCCGAGACCTTCGAGCGTCGCGTGAAACAGCTGCAGGGCTATGGCCGGCCGATCCTGTGCACCGAATATATGGCGCGCGGCAACGGCTCGACCTTCGACGGCTCGATGCCGATCGGCAAGCGCCACAATGTCGCGATGATCAACTGGGGCTTTGTCGACGGCAAGTCGCAGACGCGCATGCCGTGGGACAGCTGGAAGAAGCCCTATACCTATGACGAGCCGACCATCTGGTTCCATGAGGTATTGCGCAACGACGGCACGCCGTACCGCAAGGCGGAAGTCGACCTGATCCGTTCGCTGACCGCGGCGCCCAAGGGAGTCGTGCCCCCGCGCTGACTTTCGCTGCGCGAGTCCGAGGAGGGGCAGGAGGCTGTCCCTTCCCGGCGAAAGCGGCGGTGGCGATGTGCGTTTTTTTGTCCCGCATAATTATCATACAAATAATACTTGTCAGACATGAAGCGTTGTGCTTTTGTGGCGTGGAAGCTGGAACGCCAGCGCATCAGAATCGTGGAGGAGGGGAAATGTCGTTGAAGAAGCGGATTCTATATTCGGGCTCGCTGCTGGCCTTGCTCGCAGGCGCGCAGGGTGCCTATGCGCAGGAGGCCCCCGCTGACGAACCGCAGGCCGACGAGATCATCGTCACCGGCCAGCGCGCCAGCCTCGAGGCGGCGAAGGAACTCAAGCGCAATTCGGACCAGGTTATCGAGGCGATCGTCGCCGACGACATCGGGAAGTTCCCCGACACCACGGTTGCCGCCGCGCTCCAGCGCGTGCCGGGCATTCAGGTGGTCAACGGCTTCAACAACGAAATCACCACCCCCCTTATCCGTGGTATCGGCGACATTCTGACCACGCTCGACGGCCGCGAGATCTTTACCGGCGTCGGCCGCGGCTTCGCATTCCAGGACCTGCCGGCAGAAGCGCTCGCGGGCGCCGATGTGTACAAGTCAAATTCAGCGAACCTGATCGAAGGGGGCGTCGCCGGCGTCATCAACCTGAAGCTGCACAAGCCCTTCAACTTCGAGGATGGGACGACCATCGCCGCGAACGTGCGCGGGCTCTATGGCACCGAAGTGGAGAAGTTCAGCTGGACGGCAGGTGCGCTGGTGTCGCACCGCTGGGAAGGCTCGGGTGGCGAGTTCGGTGTGCTTCTCGACGCCTCTTATTCCGATCAGCACTTCAACCGGCCGATCTCCTTCAACTGCGATCCGCGTTCGTCGAACCACGGCCCGCCGGGCGCGGCGAACATGGTGCTTCCGACCTGCGTCGGCGGCCTGACCGACACGGGCAGCTATCAGCGGCCCCAGGTCAATGGCGCCTTCCAGTGGCGGCCCACGCCCGAACTCGAAGTCTATCTTGACGGGCTTTATGCCGGCTATCGCACCAAGTTCAGCACCAATTTCATCTTCTCCGACATCTTCGGTGCGCAGAGCATCACTAACGCCGTCGCCGGCAACAACTGTTTTGAAGCACCCGTTGACGGCGCCGGCTTCCGTGGCGACCCGGGCACTCCGGGGGACCCCAATGACCCCGGTGACCCCAGAGAGAATCTCTGCTTCGGCGAATCCGCGACCTTCAATAACGTCGCCGGGCTGACCAGTACCCAGGCCAAGACGGGCAAGACCGACACCTTCGTGTTCGGTGGCGGCACGCGCTACAACAGCGACGCGGTTCATATCGACCTCGACCTGTCCTATGTGAAGTCGAAGAACAGCAATCGCAACATCATCGTCGACATCCGCAAGCAGATCGATCAGGTGAACATCCAGATCGACGACAATGGCCACGGCACGACCGAGATGCCCGGCGATCCGCTGGGCAATCCCGACGGCTTCCTGCTCGCGAACAGCCTGTTCCAGGACATCAACAAGTCGGACAGCTCGCTGTTCGCGGCCAAGGTCGATGGGGCCTATGATCTGGACGGCTTCGTCAGCCAGCTCCAGTTCGGCATGCGCTATGGGGATCGCAGTGCGCACTTCCGGTCCAATGCGCCCGGCGGGCCGCGCGCGCCCGCCAACACGCCCGTGGCCTCGGCCGGACTGCCGTCCGACTTCCTCATCCTTTCACCCGCATCGATCCCGTTCATCAACGGTGGCGCGCGGTGGTACACGCCCGATCCGGACTATCTGCGCAACAACACCGACGACCTGCGCGTGCTCTACGGCGGCACCGCGGGCGACCCGCCCTTCGATCCGGCGCGCAACTATGACGCAAGCGAGAAGACCTATGCGGTTTACGGGCAGGCCAAGTACGAGTTCGAGCTCGGTGGCGGCATTACCGTCGACGGCCTTGTCGGCGCGCGCCTGACGCGCACCGATCGCACGATTTCGGGCACGGGTATCGTAACGCCGCCCGCAACGCCGGGCAATCCCAACCCGCCGGGGGTTTTGACGCCCGTCACGCGTAGCAGCAGCGACAGCGACATCCTGCCCAATGCCAGCGCGCGCGTGCGTCTGATGCCCGAACTGCAGCTTCGCTTCACCTATGCGAAGACGATCGCGCAGCCCTTTTTCGGCTCTCTCAATCCGGGCCTGACCTATCAGGTGCCCATCAATGCCAATATCCGGCCGAACGGCAGTGGCGGCAATCCCGATCTCCGACCGCAAAAATCGGATGCGTTTGATGCGACGCTCGAATATTATTTCGGCCGCAGCAGCTATATCTCGGCGGCGCTCTACTATCGCAAGATCAAGGATCGCATTGTCACGGACTCCGCCGAGGAAACGATCGACGGCATCATCTACAACATCAGCCGCCCGCGCAATCTTGGTGGCGCGAAGCTGAAGGGGCTCGAGCTCAGCTCGCAGGTGTTCTTCGATTTCCTGCCTGAAGGCCTCGATGGTCTGGGCATGCTGGCGAACTTCACGCTGGCGGACAGCGAGATCACCACCCCCGACGATCCGCTTGAGGGCGAGCCGCTGCTCGGCGTGTCCAAGTACAGCTACAATATTGGCGGTCTCTACGAGAAATATGGCTTCACTGCGCGCGTCGTCTATACGTGGCGCTCGGGTTATGACGAGTTCCAGTTCGGCGGCAACGGGCTGCTGGCGCCCGGCGATGGCCCCTGGTTCAACAAGGTCAAGGCCAATGGCCGCCTCGACTTCTCGGTATCCTACGACATCACCCCGCAGATCGCAGTCAGCGTCGACGGCGTGAACGTGCTTGGCGGGAAGTATCTGAGCTACTTCGACAGCAAGGCATTCCCCCACGACATTCGCGTCGACGACACGTTCTACGGCATGAGCGTTCGGGCCAAGTTCTGAGTGGTGGATGGCCGAAGCGGGGTCGCGTCTTCGGTCATCCTCTCCCCCGGCGGAAAGATATTCCGCCCCTGTTGCGCGGATGGGCTTGCCCGTCCGCGCATCCTTTTGTCCGGGGAGCGCTGCGTTTCGGTCAGGCTCTAACGCGCGGTACCAGGTGCTTCCGAGGTCTCGATCAGATCGATCACATCGCCGATGAGCCGTTCCATCGCGGCGTGCGCCCCCCTGATGTCGCGGGCGACGATCGCGTCGCGTACCGCGGCGTGTTCCACGATATTGGCGGTGCGCCCGGCCATCCGGTTGGTGAAGCGGATCGATGTCCTGAGCGCGGTGCTGACGACGTCGCGGAACTGCGCGTAAAAGGGATTGCCCGACGCGCGCAGGATGGCGACGTGAAACGCGATATCGGCCTCGAGCGGGTCGTCCAGGCCTTCCTCGGCGGCTTCCATGCGCTGCAGCCCTGCAGAAATGGCCTGAAGCTCGTTATCGGTCGCGCGCGCCGCCGCGAGTGCTGCGGCCTGCGGCTCGATGGCGATCCTGAGCTCGCTGAACTGCCGAAGAAGGTCGATCGAGAATTTCCGCTCGAGCAGCCATTTCAGCACGTCGGTATCGAACAGGTTCCACGCGCTCACGGGCTGGATGATCGTGCCCTGGCGCGGCCGGGCGCTGAGCAGACCCTTGGCGGTGAGCATCTTGACCGCCTCGCGTGTCACCGAACGGCTGATGCCGTGCTGCTTGGCGAGTTCGGCTTCGGTAGGAAAGGGCTTGTCGTCATAAGCGCCGATCACGATCGAGCGCCCCAGCGTATCGAGCAGGCCGTGGGTGAGATTGCGTCCAAGCTGCGTGCGCATATCCGCCGGATCGCCGTCAACCACCACTTGTCCTCCCACGCTTCAGCAAAGACTTGCAACCATTATTGCGCTGGCCGCGATTGCCCGACATTTTCCTTCGAGGGAAGCGCGGATGCGGCAAGGCCATTTCAAATCCGATCTTACAGCAACGGATTCGGTGGACAAGTCTGATCAATCTTATAAATGATTAATGTGGTGCAGGCTTCCCGCGGGACGGCGGTGGAGCAGGCTGCGCGCCGAGGGAGGATGACTATGAAACTGGCCACGATCGACCTGATCGTTGTGTGCGTATACGCGATCGGGATTTTCGGCCTTGCCCAATGGGTTTCGCGGGACAAGCAGGGGCACCAGAAGGACTCGACCGACTATTTCCTCGCTTCGAAGGCGCTCCCTTGGTGGGCCATCGGCGCCTCGCTCATCGCGGCGAACATCTCGGCCGAACAGATCGTCGGCATGTCAGGCTCGGGCTACGCGATCGGGCTTGCGATCGCCTCCTATGAGTGGATGGCTGCGCTGACCTTGCTGATCGTGGGCAAGTTCTTCCTGCCGATCTTCCTGCGCAACGAGATCTATACCATGCCCCAGTTTCTGGAGCAGCGTTACGGCCCGTCGATCCGCACGTTGATGGCGATCTTCTGGCTGATCCTCTACGTGTTCGTGAACCTCACATCGATCATCTGGCTCGGCTCGATCGCGGTCAATCAGGTTGCTGGCGTCGATCAGGACGTCGCGCTGGTCGCGCTTGGCGCATTCGCGCTGCTTTATCAGCTCTATGGCGGCCTGAAGGCCGTCGCGCTGACCGATATCGTTCAGGTCACGCTGCTGGTGCTCGGGGGTCTCATGGTATCCGGTCTCACGCTCAGCGAGATCGGCGGCGATGCCGGCATCCTTGGCGGCTTCCAGATCCTGACCGCGCGCGTGCCCGATCATTTCGACATGATCCTCACCCCCGACAATCCATTCTACAAGGATCTGCCCGGCCTCTCGGTGCTGATCGGGGGCATGTGGATCGCCAATCTGAGCTATTGGGGCTTCAACCAGTATATCATACAGCGCGCGCTCGCCGCGAAGAGCCTGTCGGAGGCGCAAAAGGGCGTCGTATTCGCCGCCTTCCTCAAGCTGTTGATGCCCGTGATCATCGTGCTGCCCGGCATCGCGGCGGTGCTGCTCGCGCCCGATCTCGCCAAGCCCGACCAGGCCTATCCGACGATGATGCGCCTGCTGCCAAGCGGCATCCTCGGCCTGGTGTTCGCCGCGCTCATCGCCGCGATCATCGCGTCGACCGCTTCCAAGATCAATTCGATCGCGACGATCTTCACGCTCGACCTCTACGCCAAGTTTCGCCACCAGCCGAGCCGCGTGGAAGAGCATGAAGGAAGCGCCCGTAGCGAGAAGCACCTGGTTCTCGTCGGGCGGTGCGCCGCGGCGGTCTCGATCGTCATCGCGATGATCGTCGCACGTCCGCTGCTTGGAAAGTCCGACCAGGCGTTCCAGTTCATCCAGGAATTCACGGGCTTCTTCACGCCGGGCATCACCGTGATCTTCCTGCTCGGACTCTTCTGGAAGAAGGCGAACGAAGCGGGCGCGATCACGGCCGCGGTGGCGTCGGTCGCGCTCTCCTATCTGTTGAAGACATGGTGGCCCGATCTGCCGTTCCTCGACCGCATGGGGGTCGTCTTCCTCGCGGCGCTCGCGCTTGCGGTGATCGTCTCGCTCGCAAGGCCCGCGCGCGCCGAACGCAACCTGATCACGACCGAGGGGGTGAGCTTCGTGACCTCGTCGAGCTTCAACATCGCGTCGGTCGGTGTCGTGGCGATCCTCGTGGCACTCTACGCAACCTGGTGGTGAAGGGGGGCGACAAGTCGTGACGGGCGAATTCATCGCGGTCGACTGGGGCACGACCAACCGGCGCGCCTACCTGATCGACACGGCGGGCGTGGTGGTCGAGACCGCGCGCGACGATCGCGGCATATTGGCGGTCGGCGCAGGTGGTTTCGCCGCGGAGGCGGCGGCGTTGCGCGCGCGCTATGGCGGACGGCCGATGCTGATGGCGGGGATGGTCGGCTCCAATCGCGGCTGGCACGAGGTGCCCTATGTCGGCTGCCCCGCGACGATCGATGACCTGGCGCGTGCGGCGGTCTGGGTCGAGCCCGGTACGGTCGCGATCGTGCCCGGCGTCAGCACGCTTGTGGATGGTCGGGCCGATGTGATGCGGGGGGAGGAGGTGCAACTGCTCGGCGCCGCTGCCGCCGCGATGGTGCCCGACGACGCATTGCTCTGCCAGCCGGGTACGCATTGCAAATGGGCGTGGATCCGGGACCGTCGGATTGAACATTTCACGACCGCGATGACGGGCGAACTGTTCGCGCTGCTCAAGGCGCACAGTCTGCTGGCCGCGCAGCTCGATGGCCCCGTCACTGCCAATGCCGAGTTTCTCGCGGGTGTCGAGGAAGCACGGCGCGGGGATCTTCTCGCGTCACTCTTCGGCGTGCGCGCCTCGGCGGTGCTGGGGCAGGCGGCAACCGGGCGGGGCGCCGCCTTCATCAGCGGTCTGCTCATCGGCGCCGATGTCGCAGCACGGCAGGGCGTCGCGGGCGGCAATGTCCATCTGCTCGCCGATCCCGGTCTCGGCGCTCTCTATGGCGCCGCTATCAACGCTTGTGGCGGGACACCGCATCTGATCGACAGCCACGCCGCCTTCGTCGCGGGCATCGTCGAAATCTGGAGAAAATTGCCATGACCATCCTTGCCGATTTCCAGCGCGCGTTCGAAGCCTGTCCGCTGGTCGCGATCCTGCGGGGCGTGCGGCCCGACGAGATCGAAGCGGTCGGCGATGCGCTGGTCGAAAGCGGCTTCACGCTGATCGAGGTACCGCTCAATTCACCCGATCCGTTGCGCAGCATAGAGACGCTCGCGAAGAGGATCGGCGATCGCGCGCTGGTGGGCGCGGGTACGGTACTGGCGCCGGGCCAGGTGGATTCGGTGTGTAATGCGGGCGGGCGGCTGATCGTCTCGCCCAACACCAATGTCGAGGTGATCGCGAAGACGGCGCAGGACGGGCTGGTTTCGCTCCCGGGTTTCCAGACGCCAAGCGAGGCCTTCGCCGCGATCGATGCGGGCGCGCACGCGCTCAAGCTTTTTCCTGCGGAGGCTGCGAACCCGCGCGTGCTGAAGGCGTTGCGCGCGGTGGTTCCCGCCGCCATGCCCGTTCTCGCGGTGGGCGGGATCACGCCCGACACGATGCACAGCTGGACGGCGGCGGGGGCGAGCGGCTTCGGTCTCGGCTCGGCGCTCTACAGTGCGGGCATCGATGCGGCGATCGTGCGGGCCAATGCGCAGGCATTCGTGGCCGCGTTGCGCGCCGGGGCCTGACCGGAAGCCAGGCTCAGTTGCCCGAGGGGCGCGGAAGCGGTTCCCTGGGGCCGACCGGTTTGCCGAACACCGGTGCGCCTGCGGCGTCGAATTCGACCTTCTGGATGCGGGGCGAGCGCTTTGGCGTGCACTGCATGTCGGGCCCCGGATTGGCGTGGTAGATGATCCAGGTCTCCTTGCCGTCGGGCGAGGTGAAAAAGCCGTTGTGGCCGGGCGCGTAGACGCTGTTCTCGGGCGCCTTGGCGAAGACAGGCTTCGGCGATTTCGTCCAGGACGCCGCATCGAGCGGATCGCTTCCCGCCGGTGCGCGGAGCAGGCCGAGCGCATAGTCGTCGGACCAGCAGGCGCTGGCGGAATAGGTGAGGAAGAGGTCGCCCTTCGGACCGGGCAGAAATTCGGGACCTTCAAGGATCTGGCGGCCGCCCTGACGTTCCCATTTCAGATCGGGGCGGGCGATGATGGTTTCCTTGCCGTCAAGCGTCCAGGGATTGATCATCCGTGCGATCGAGAGAACGCTGTCGGGTCCGACATAGGGCGAATAGACGAAGTAGCGCTTGCCGCCATAGGTGAAGGTGGTGCCATCGATGCCGGTATGGCGCGTGTTGACCCTGCCGCGGTCGATCCATGTACCCTCGAGCGGATCGTCGGCGCTGTTTTCGAGCACGAAGACGCCGCGATGCGCGTCATCGTCATGGCCGCTCTCCGCGGCGGAGTAATAGATATACCATTTGCCATCGATGCGATGGAGCTCGGGCGCCCAGATCGAGATCGCATTGGGCGCCGTCTTCGGCGGCGTCCACACCGTCTTGCGTTCGGCATTGGCAAGGTCCGCGATGTCGCGGGTCTTCCAGATGGCGAGCGCGTTGCCCAGCGTGTGCATGTAGTAATACTGGTCGCCTTCGCGCGTCACCCAAGGGTCGGGCCCGGAATCGAGTAGCGGGTTGCGAAAATGCCGGGCCGGGGAGTCGGCCTGCGCATGAGCCGCCGGTGGCATCGCCGCGACGCTGGCGAGGGCGATGAGGGCAAGGGCGGATCGCGGAAGTCGCATCATGGTCACCTGTTCGGAAAGGCCGCGACGATCGCGTCATATTGCTTGCGCGAGATCGCGATCATCGAGCCATGGCGAAGGCCCGCGGGCATCTCGAAGCGGTTCCACTCGGGAACGCCGCTGTTTCCCGACACCTGATACCATGGCCCTTCGAGGCGCGGCGCCATCGAGAGGCCATAGCTCGTCCCCGCATATTGCTCGTAATAGAGATACCAGTCGGCGCCGTTGGGTGCGCGGATGATCGTCGGCGCCTCCCGGAAATTGGGACTGAGCGGCGGACCGGGCTCGGGATAGGGACCGAGCATGTCAGATGCGCAGCTGATGCGGATCGTCTTGCCCGTGATCCAGTTGTACGAGGGGTAGCGCTCGTCCTTGATGATCGCGCAATAACCGCCCTCGGGATTGGGCTGAACGATCGTGTCGATCGTCGCCATATCCCAGGAGAAGAGGCGCCGCGGCGGCTTGTCGAACCGGACAAGGTCCTTCGACACCACATAGAGCGTGCGCTGGCTCGCCCAGTATCGCTCGGGATCCTCGTCCGACCCGGGCACATTGGGCGTGTGCCAGGTCAGCAGGAACTGCTTCGAGGGCTTGTCATAATAGAGCTTTGGCGCGCCGATCCGCTGTAGGGCGTTTGGCTGGCCCACGGCCTTGCGGAGATCGGGGCGATAGGTGCCGAAGGGCTTCCAGTTGACGAGGTCATCGGAGACCCAGAAGCGGATTTCGGGATCATCGTCGCTCTTGTTGCCGACGAGGTAGTAACGACCGTCGCCGCCCTGCGCGATCGATGCGTGCCCGTGATAGTCCTCTGAGACGGGGCGCCCGCCATTGACCTGCGTCCAGTGAAGTCCGTCGAGGCTGACCGAATAATAGAGCACGCCGTAGCGCTCCTTGGTCATGTGCGCGAAGAGATAGGCTGAATCGCTCGCCGCGGGCGATTGCCCGGCGGGTGCCGCGATCGACGGAGATGTCGCGCATCCCAGCAACGCGAGCGCCGCGGCGCCCATCAGTCCTCTCAACATATGACGATCCCTCTCCAATTTATTTATCATATAAGTCATATAGAATTGTCATTGTCAAACGCTCGCCGCCGTGCGGCGGGGGCTCATCGATCTCATAGTTGGCAGATGCCGGTTTCCCCATGATTGTCCGGCGCGGACGCGATCTCCGAAGGGGACAGGAAGACATGAAAATCGATGGATTGGCGGCAATCGTGACGGGCGGGGCCTCGGGCCTTGGCGGGGCCACGGCGGAGCGACTCGCCGGGCTTGGTGCCAGGGTGACGATCTTCGATCTCAACGCGGAGCTTGCGGCCGCCAAGGCGAAGGCGATCGGCGGCCATTTCGCGGCATTGGACGTGACCGACGAGGCAGCGGTCGAAGCTGCGATTGTCGAGGCCCAAGCGCTTCATGGGAAGGCGCGCATCCTCGTCAACTGCGCGGGCATCGGGCCGCCCGCCAAGGTGATCGGGCGTGACGGCAGTGCGCTGCCGCTTGCCGATTTCACGAAGATCGTCACGATCAACCTGATCGGCAGCTTCAACGTCCTTTCCAAATTCGCGGCGCGGATCGCCGATGCCGATCCGGTGGGCGAGGAGCGCGGGGTGATTGTCAACACTGCCTCAGTAGCGGCGTTCGACGGGCAGATCGGCCAGGCGGCCTATTCGGCTTCAAAGGGCGGCATCGTCGGCATGACGCTGCCGATCGCGCGCGAGTTCGCGCGGTATGGCATTCGCGTCATGACGGTGGCGCCGGGCATCTTCCTGACTCCGCTGCTCGCGAGCCTGCCGCAGGAAGCGCAGGATTCGCTTGGCCAGCAGGTTCCCTTTCCGAGCCGGCTCGGCGCGCCCGAGGAGTTTGCGCAGATGATCGAGGCGATTATCGCCAATCCGATGCTCAACGGCGAGGTGATCCGCCTCGACGGTGCGATCCGGATGGCGCCGAAATGAGCGGCGTGGGCACGGAACGCGCCGCCGCGATTGCAGACCGGGTCGAGGCCTTTGTCCGCGAGATCGTGGTGCCTTACGAAAAGGATCCGCGGTGCGGCACGCACGGTCCGGCGGAATCGCTCGTCGAGGAGCTTCGCGGCCGGGCGCGCGAGGCGGGCGTGCTGACACCCCACATCATGGCGGACGGCGGCCATCTCAGCCAGCGCGAGACAGCAACGGTGTTGAAGCGTTCGGGGCTGTCGCCGCTGGGGCCCGTGGCGGTCAACACCGCGGCGCCCGACGAGGGCAATATGTATCTGCTCGGCAAGGTCGCGACGCCGGAGCAGAAGGCGCGCTTCCTCGCGCCGCTTGTCGAAGGACGCGCGCGCTCGGCCTTCTTCATGACCGAGCCCGCCGCGGACGGCGGCGCGGGCTCCGATCCTTCGATGATGCAGACTACGTGCCGGCTCGACGGCAATCACTGGGTGATCAACGGCCGCAAGGCGTTCATCACGGGGGCGGACGGCGCGAAGGTCGGTATCGTGATGGCAAAAGCGGACGATGGAGCCTGCATGTTCCTCGTCGACCTGCCCGACCCCGCGATCCGCATCGAGCGCGTGCTCGACACGATCGACAGTTCGATGCCGGGTGGCCATGCGGTGATCACGATCGACAACCTGCGCGTGGCCGCCGACCAGATGCTGGGCGCGAGCGGCGAGGGTTTCCAGTACGCGCAGGTCCGCCTTTCGCCGGCGCGGCTGTCGCATTGCATGCGCTGGCATGGAGCGGCGACGCGCGCGCACGAGATCGCGACCGACTATGCCTGCCGGCGCCACGCCTTCGGCAAGGCGCTGATCGAGCATGAGGGCGTCGGCTTCATGCTCGCGGAGAACCTGATCGACCTCAAGCAGGCCGAGCTGATGATCGACTGGTGCGCCGATGTGCTCGACAGCGGATCGCTGGGGACCGCCGAAAGCTCGATGACGAAGGTCGCGGCCAGCGAAGCGCTGATGCGCGTCGCCGACCGCTGCGTTCAGGTGATGGGGGGCACGGGTGTTTCGGGCGACACCATCGTCGAGCAGGTGTTCCGGGAGATCCGCGCCTTTCGCATCTATGATGGTCCGACCGAGGTGCACAAATGGTCGCTCGCCAAGAAGATCAGGCGCGATTGGAAGGCAGAGCGCCCGTCATGACCGCCGGCGAGCATGCCAATATCGGGACCACGGCAGTGCGCGAGGGCTACAGCCTCGATATCGAACGGCTGACAGAATGGATGCGTGCCAATGTTGACGGCTTCGCGGGGCCGATCGCGCTCGAGCAGTTCAAGGGCGGGCAGTCTAATCCCACCTACAAGATGGTGACGCCTCACCGGTCCTATGTGCTGCGCCGCAAGCCGCCGGGACCGACACTCAAGGGCGCGCACGCGGTCGATCGCGAGGCGCGCGTGCTGACCGCGCTGGGCGGCGTCGGATTTCCCGTAGCGCATGTCCACGGACTGTGCACCGATGACGATGTGATCGGCAGCTGGTTCTACGTCATGGACATGGTCGAGGGGCGGATCTTCTGGGACGCGACGTTCCCCGACGTCCCGCGCGCGGAGCGGCCAGCGTATTTCGACGCGATGAACCAGACGATCGCTCAGCTGCATGCGATCGACCCCGATGCGATCGGGCTGGGCGACTATGGCAAGCCGGGCAATTATTTCGCGCGGCAGATCGCGCGCTGGTCGAAACAATATCTCGAGGACGGTGATGCCGGGCGTGATCAGCATATGGACTGGCTGGTGGAGTGGCTGCCCGCGAACATCCCCGACGATGGTGACGAGACGCGCATTGTCCATGGCGACTTCCGCTGCGACAACATGATCTTCCATCCCAGAGAGCGCCGGGTGATCGCGGTGCTCGACTGGGAGCTCTCGACGCTCGGCCATCCGCTCGCCGATTTCGCCTATCACGCGATGATGTACCGCATGCCCCCGGATATCGTCGCGGGGCTCGCGGGCGCCGACCTGACGGCGCTCAATATCCCGTCCGAGCAGGCCTATGTCGCGGCCTATTGCCGCCGCACCGGGCGCGATGCGATTCCCGATTTCGAATTCTACATCGCGTTCAACCTGTTCCGCCTCGCCGCGATCTTCCACGGCATCAAGGGGCGCGCCATCCGGGGAACTGCGGCGTCGGCGCATGCCGGCGAGCGCGCGAAACATTTCGAGACGCTTGCGGCGCTCGCCGCCGCCTCCGCGGGGCAGCGCGGATGACCCGCCGGTCCTACGCCTTGCCAGGCAGCTGGCGCCATGTCGTCGGTTTGGGATATTGAGCGAGGGGTCAGTCGAGGACGGGATATTGGACAGAGTGCTGCCGACGAGCTCGAAGGTCGCGGACCGGCAATTTACGGCCAAGGGTGAGCGCACCCGCGCGATGATCCTCGACGCGGCGGAGCGCCAGTTTGCGGAGCGGGGTTATGATGGCGTTTCGCTGCGGCAGATCATGCAGGAAGCGTCCGTGCAGATGGGGCAGCTCCAGCACTATTTTACTTCGAAGGAGGACGTGTTCGTCAGCGTCCTCGAACGACGCCTTCC
This sequence comes from Sphingobium sp. FW306-1B-F04DB, assembly GCF_058781925.1. Lineage (NCBI taxonomy): Bacteria > Pseudomonadati > Pseudomonadota > Alphaproteobacteria > Sphingomonadales > Sphingobiaceae > Sphingobium > Sphingobium sp. FW306-1B-F04DB. Next base: position 39,841 of record NZ_JBYSXE010000009.1, read on the forward strand.
CGAAGTGATCGGGGGCTATGCGGACGCTCTGGCTTCGCTGCAACGCCTCGACGAGACCGGCGCGGTTGACCTTCAGGCCGTCGTCCGCGCGATCCTTGCCATTTCCCGGGACTGGCTGACGGGAAGCGACCCGGGCAAACATCGCTATCTCAAGATGCTGGGCCTGAGCACGATAAGTTTCAGCCAGACCGATTATGTTGCCAGGCACGCCGAAGCCTTCAAGCCGCTCAACGAGATCAGCACGGGTTGGCTGGCACGGCTGTATCCCGCCTTGCCCGCCGACCGCATCGAGGCCGCCTTTCAGCTGATCGAGGCAAGCCTGCTGAGCCTTTACGTCAACATCGATGCAATCTTCGCACGGTCAGGTCGAAAACCGACGCCCGAGGGGGTGGTTTCGCTGTGCGACGATCTCGAGACCTTCATCGTCGGCGGAGTCAGCCGCCTGCTGGAGAACCCCTGACATTATCGTTAGTAGGCACCGTCTAAAAATAGTGCGATTGCACCAATACGGAGCCACCAAGGATGCCACATGACAATAGCACCAATCGAGGATCGTCTCGCGATTCAGGATCTCATGACCGCCTATTGCTATGCTGTGGACAAGCTCGAGGACGTCGACGACCTGCTCGATCTCTTCACCGAAGATGCGGTCCTCGATTTCACCGCGATCGGCCTTCCGCTGATGAACGGCCATGGCGACATGCGGCGATTCTACGAGGCCGTGTTCGCCGATATGTCGCACCACGCGCATTACATCACCAACTTCAGGCTCGACCGCTATGACGGCGATACCGCGTCGATGCGCGCCTATGTCATCGGGTTGGGCCATGCCAAGGACGGCAACAGCGTTCATGTGAACGTGTGCTATATCTTCGATGCCGTACGGGCCGGCGCGGGCTGGAAGGCCAGTCGCTATTCGATGTTCGCGATGATGCCGCTGCCAGCATCGCTCGCCGAAATACACAGCGACCGCTGATCCTCCGTATCCAGGAGATCGACATGAATGATCCGACCCCGATCCGGGCCACCTATCCGACTTCACCTCTGGCCGAATATCCGGTGGCGCGCGGCGACCCCATCACGGGCGACCGCTACTGGTCGAAGGAGTTCGCCGAGCGCGAATGGGAGCACATGTGGAAGCGCGTCTGGCACGTCGGCGGGCGCGAGGCCCAGCTCGAGGAACCGGGCGACTTCATCGTCCACAATTTCAGGCATGAATCGGTCGTCATGGTGAGGCAGGAAGATGGCGCGATCCGCGCCTTCTTCAACGTCTGCAAGCATCGCGGAAACCGGCTCGTGAGCTCGGCGGAGGGCAGCGTGCCCCGCTTCACCTGCCCCTATCATGGTTGGCAATGGAATATCGACGGCAGCCTCGGCCATGTGCAGGATCCCGAGGACTTCCCGCAGGGCAATCCCTGCGGCAAGCTGCGCCTGAGCGAGCTGCGCTGCGAGACATGGGGCGGTTTCATCTTCTGGTCGTTCGATCGCAATGCCGCGCCGCTGCTGGAGTATCTGGAGCCCATCCCCGAGCTGTTCGCCAACCGCGACCTCGCGAACTACAAGCGCGTCGTCTGGCGCACGCTCCGCGTCAACACCAACTGGAAGTTCGCCTCGGACAATTTCAACGAGGCCTATCATATCCCCGCGGTCCATCCGCAGTTCCAGCCGATGATCGACGACCACTATTCGACGACCATCTTCGAGATGTACCCCGCGGGCCACAACCGCATGATCGAGAAGCTCCAGCCGTCGAGCCGCTATCCCGACGCGCAACAGGTCAAGCCGCTCTGGGCGGAGCTGCTGCGCGAGTGGGAGATCGATCCTGCCAACTTCGAAGGCCGCGCGCAGCAGGGCCGCACGGCGCTGCAGCAGGCCCGTCGCAGGCTGGGGCCGTCACGCGGCTTTGCCTATTTCGACAGGCTCATGGACGACGAGCTGACCGACCAGTTCCATCACACGCTCTTCCCCAACCTGACGCTGACCGGAACCGCGGAAGGCCTGCACGTCTTCCGCACCGAGCCCGATGCCGAGGATCCCAACTGGTCGACCTTCGATTACTGGTATCTGGTGCCCGAGGTAGACGGCGCGACCGAGGTGGCGACGCTTTACGGCATGCGCCCTTATGTCGAGGCGGAGCATGATACGAGCGACTTTGCCGATTATCAGGCGCAAATAGCGCAGGGCGATTTCCTCACGCAGGATCTGTCGCTCGCCGAAACCCAGCAGCGTGGCCTTCGCTCGATGGCTTTCGAGAGCGCCTATCTCAGTGGACAGGAAACGCGCGTGGCCCGGTTTCACGAGGTGCTCAATGACTATCTGGAAGGGCGGCGGTGATGCATCGCCGACCCGGCCAGTGCGAGTTTGGGAAGATTACAGTTCGTCCTTGTCCTCAGGAATGATTGCCACGTCACGGGCTTTGTGGTCCAAGGAAACCGAAGGCGGTCGACACTGCACGATCGCCACCGGGAATGGCTCGAATGGCGACACGAGGCGACGCAAGCGGGATACAGCCCCCGTCGATGTTCCTGACGGCGATGGAGCTGCTGCGAAGCCCGTTCGAGGCCATGTCGCTCATGATCCTGGGCGCTTCGTCGAACGATCTCGCCAGGGGCGATGGGCATCCCGTGCTTGTGCTGCCGGGATTTGCTACCGACGACAACTGGACTTTTCTTCTTCGCCAGTTTCTTGAAGAACTCGGCCACGATGTTCACCCTTGGGGCCTGGGATGGAATCTCGATCATCGGACGACTGGTGCTGACGGCGAACGCGTCGCCCGCCGGATTCGCGATCTTCGCGACGCAACGGGAAGAACGGTAAGCCTGGTGGGCTGGAGCCTTGGTGGCGTGATCGCGCGCGAAGCCGCGCGGCGCGATCCGGAGGACGTGCGCCAGGTCATCACGCTCGCCAGTCCCTTTGGCGGCAACCCGGGAGCCAACCGGATCCGCCTGCTCTACGAGCAGCTGACCGGCAATGACGTCAACGGCGAGGCGGCCCGCAGCCGCTTTGCGCGTGGCCATATGCCGCTGGGCATCCCCGCGACGTCGATCTTCAGCCGCAGCGACGGCATGGTCCCCTGGGAAAACTGTCAGGCCGGACCTGCGCCGCTGGTCGAGAATGTCGAGGTGCATTCGAGCCATATCGGCATGGTCGTCAATCCGGCGGTATTCCACGTCGTCGCGGACCGGCTGGCGCAGCCCGAAGGCCAATGGAAACCCTATGTGCCGCCGGCGACACTCAGGCCGCTGTTCGTCGGCGCGTGAGGCGCCGGATCAGTTGGGGCGATTGCCCATGCCATAGACTTCACGCTGCGCGGTGCTGCGGTCGGTCGAAAGGCTGAAGACCACGATATCGTGCGAGTTGCCATTCGCGTCGCGGACATGATCGCGCAGCAGCGCCTCGGGCCGGAACCCCATTTCCTCGAACAGCGCGATCGCGCTCAGCTGGTCAGGGGTCATTTTCGCGGTCAGCTTGTCGAGATCGAGCGCGAGGGCCAGCGCAAATCCCTCCTGAAGGATCAGCCGACCAAGGCCATTGCCGCGCATTTCGGGGCTGAGCAGTAGGCGGATTTCGCCAACGTGTCGCGACCAGCTCAACTGATCCCGAACGATCGCTACGCACCCGACGACCTCGCGCTCGCGTGTCGCGAGCAACGTGTGGATCGTTCCATTGTTGATTTCGTCGATCCATGCGGAAACGACCTTCGCATTGCGAATGTCGCGCGCGAGAAAGAGCAGATCGTGGACGGGGAGCTGTGCCGCGAAATCGAGGACCGGCTGCGCATCGGCAGCGGTCATCTTGCGGATGACGACGTTCAGCTCCTTATGCGGAAGGACGCGGGGAAAACTTAGATAGCCGCTCATTATACCGATCTCCTGCCAAGCCAGGCATCGATGGATGGCCAAAGTCGCTTGACCGCCGCCGGGCCGGCGACGACACTGACATGCCCCCCCTTGACGACGATCTCTTCATAGTCGTCCGACGATACCAGCGATTTCAGCGGGCTCGCGGCTGGATGGGGCACGACGTGATCATGCTGCGCGATGATGTTGAGGATCGGCGCGGTGATACGGCCGAGATCGATCCGTTCGCCGCCGATGACGAGCTCGTTCCTGCACAGCGAATTGCGCCAGAGGAATTCCTTCGTCGTCTGCCGGAAATATTCCCCTGGCAGCGGCAGCGTCTCGGCTGACCAGCGATCGAACATCCGATAGGACTTCACGAACTCATCGTTCCACATGTTGGTCCAGAGCTGCAGCCTTCCCGCGGTGCGATTTGCGGGCCGCATCATGTCGAAGGCTCCGAGAATGAATTCCCCGGGCACGTTGCCGATCGTGTCGACGAGCCGATCGACGTCGAAGTGTCTGGGATCGGCCCAGGCGCGAAACAGCGTCATATGTTCGAAGTCGACGGGCGTGGTGAACAGGACGAGATTCCGGATCGAGTCGGGCTCGGCGATAGCGGCATGGATGACGGCAAGCGTCCCGCCCATGCAGTAGCCGAGCAGCGTGACGTCCGGCTCCCCCGTGACCTCGCTGATCAGCGCGAGGCACTCGGGAAGCATGCGCTGCACATAGTCCTCGAGCTTCAGCGTCGACTCCTCACGACGCGGCGGGAGCCAGTCGATCATGAACACGTCGTAGCCGTGCTTCAGCAGGAACTCGACGAAGCTCTGGCCCCTGGCCAGGTCGAAGACGTAGCCCCGGTTGGACGTGGGCGAGACGAGGAGGACCGGCACGCGATAGAGTTCGTCGGTGACCGGACGATAATGATAGAAGGCGAGGGTTCCGCGGCGCAGGAGAACGTCCTTTTCCATCGCGCCCACGTCCTGCTTGGGCGCTGCAAGGAACTCAAAACCCTTGATGTTGCGCCGTATCGCGCGATCGATCTCCAGACGGACGCGGTCCGCAACGTCGTCCAGGCCGCCGCGCTGGTCGGTCATCGCGCTTCAGGGGGACGCCGGGTGCGCGGCGGGCGCTCTGCCGGCGTCCCCTCGGATCGTGCGGCCAGCAAACCGTCGAGCTTCTCCTCGATCCGGTCGAGCCGTTCGGCGATGTCGCGGATCTGCGACTCATGGGGAAGGTGCAGCGTGGTCAGGAACTTCTCCATATATTCGCCGAAGGATTTCTGCGCGAGCAGCGACAGCTGTGTCGTCTGGTTCATCGACTGGCTGAATTCTTCCTTGCCGCTGAACTGGTTGGACAGATCGTTCATCTGCCTTTCCCACTGGCTGACGAGTTTCTGCCATTCGGCAACCGGATCGAAGCTGGCTTTGTCTGTCATGGCCTGGTGCTCGCGTATCGCGTGGACGACCTCTGCTGAAGAATAGAACCCTGTGCTGCAGCCGCGGCAAGCGAACAAACGCGCGCCTGTTACAAAAGCTAGTCGGGCCTAGAGATGCATTCCGCCGCTCGCCTGGATCACCTGACCCGTGAGCCAGCGACCGGCGGGCGAGGCGAGGAACGCAACGACCTCGGCTATGTCCCCGGCCTCGCCGATGCGGCCCAGCGCGGTATGCGCCTCGATCGCTTCCCTGAAACCCTCGGCATCGATGAGTGACGCGATGAAATCGGTGGCGGTTGCCCCCGGGGCGACCGCGTTCACCGTAATGCCGCGTTTGCCGAGTTCGGCCGCAAGCGACCGGGTGAAAGCGTTCACGCTCGCCTTGGTCATGGCATAGGCGATGCAGCCGGGATACGCCGCCAGCGACACCATCGACGACAGGTTGACGATGCGCCCGCCGTCGCGAAGGCGTGGCACCACCGCCTGCGTCAGGAAGAACATGCCGCGCACGTTGACCGCAAAGAGCCGGTCATAGGTCCCGGCGTCGGTCTCGCGGAGCGCTGCCATCGTGCCCACGCCAGCGTTGTTGACGAGAATATCGAGCCCCGCTGCGCCCCGCGACGCGAGCTCGCTGTCCAGCCCGTCCACCAGCCCCACGATCGCACCCTCCTGCGACAGATCGGCGCCCACCACAAAGGCGGTACCGCCGCCTGCCTCGATCGCCGCAACCGTTTCGCCTGCCGACGCGGCATCGGACCCGTAATGCACCGCCACGAGCGCCCCGTCCCCGGCCAGCTGCAATGCGATCGCGCGGCCTATCCCACGCGAGGCGCCGGTCACGAGCGCGGTCTTGCCGTTCAGCATCCCGGCCATCGTCAGTATTTCACGTTGCGCGTGAAGCCGCCATCGACGGTCAGGTTGACGCCCGTGATCCAGGATGCGCGCGCGCTAGCGAGATAGGCGACCGCGTCGGCCACCTCCTCGGGCCTGCCGAAGCGGCCCGAAGGCTGGCGCGCGATGTTGGTGGCGTAATAGTCGGGCAGTTCCTTTTCGAGATAGTCCCAGGAGCCGCCCTTCAGGTAGATCGGGCCCGGCGAGACGCAGTTGCACCGGATGCCTTCGCCCATATGCTCGAGCGCGAGCTGATGGGCATAGTTGATGAGCGCGGCCTTGATCGCGCCATAGCTGAAACCGCTGCCGACAAAGGTGTGGTTCTCGAACGCGGTGATCGTGCCGAGCTGGACGAAGGCGGCGGGTGCGGCTGCCTTCAGATGCGGATAGGCCGCGTCCCACATCGCGACCGCCGATTTCAGATCGACATTGTAGTTGATGTCCCAGCCTTTGGGCGAACGCGGGATCCCGCCCAGCGCGCTGGCACAGGAGACGACGATGTCGATCCCACCCATCTGCTCCGCCGCGCTCTCGACCCAGCGGAAGACCTGATCGTAATAGCCGCAATCGACCACTGCGCCATAGACCGTGCCGCGCTTGCCCAGCGTCTCGACTGCTTCCTCGACGCCCTCGCCGTGAAGCGGATTGACGTGCACGTCGGGGTCGCTCGGATCGGCCTCGCCGCCGTGCGCGCGCCGACCGCAAAAGGCCACGGTCGCCCCCTCGTCGAGAAAGCGTTCGACGATCGCGCGCCCGACACCGCGCGTGGCGGCACTGACCACGACGCGCTTGCCCGCAAGTTCAAGATCCATGACCGCTGCTCCCCGCAATCCGGCTCCAGAATGGCCGCAGCCCGGCGATATCGCTTCTCAGCCTGATCATGCCGCCGACGTCAGGATGCGACTCGTCGCTGCCGGTCGTGACATAGAGATCGCACGAGTCAGCGCCGCCAAAGGCAAGGCTGGTGACGCTCGGGAAGGGAAGGGCGATGCGCCGGTCGAGACTTGCGTCAGGCCGATAGCGGCGCAACTCGGCAGTCTGCCAGCAGGCGACCCAGACACCGCCCTCGACATCGACCGCAAGGCCGTCGCAATCCTCGATCGCCGCGAACAATTCGGGGCTGTGCGGCATGCCATCCTCGCCCAGCCGCCAGACCCAGACACCCACGGTCGATTCCGCAAGGTAGAGCAGGCTGTTGTCGGGGCTGAAGCCGATGCCGTTGGGCGCAACCATGTCATCGCGGAAAATGCGGACCTCGCCCGAGGGGGCGAGGTGGAAGAACAGCCCGCCCGAGGGCAGCTCGCCGCGCTCGAACACCGCACCGAAATCGATCGTGCCCCCGAAAATGCCGCCCCCGGCATCCGCCTCGATATCGTTGACCGCGATGATCGGCGCGCCATTCAGTTCGCTCAGCAGCGTGTGTCTCTCGCCCGTCGCCGGATCGATCGACACGAGACCGCCCTTGCCGCCGCACAGGATCGCACCGCTCTCGTCGCGCACCGCGCCGCCGATCCAGATGCGGTCGGGCACGACGCTGCGCATGCGCCCGTGCGGATCGCAGAGATGATAGCCGCCTCCGGTCAGGTCGCTGAAATAGACGGTGCCGTCATCGCCGACGCGGGGCGCCTCGGCAAAGGCGAATCCCCGTGCGATCGTATCGAATTTGGCCTCGACCGGATCTGTCGGGGGGATCGGTGTGCTGCTCACAGCGGCTGGATCGCGCTGTTTTCGTTGATTTCGAGCAACTCGAACACATTACCGAAGAAATCGCGCCCATAAGTGGACTTGAATCCCAATTTGCGGCCGCCTTCCTCTTCGGGACCTCCCGAATGCTTTGGGGCGCAATGGAAGGTGATCCCCGCGGCGCGCATCCGGTCATAGATCGCGTCGATGTCGCTGACCTGAAGGCCGAAATGCGTATAGCCGAAGCGATTGACGGGCCGCATCGGATCCTGTGCGGGCGCGCGCGGGGTCAGATACTCGAATACCTCGATATAGGCGTTGCCCAGCCGCGCCATGAATTGCCGTCCCGAACAGTCGGGCAGGCCGACGATCTCGTTGATGAAGGCATTTCCCTCATCCCATTCGGCCTGCGACACCTCTTTCGCGCCCAGCAGGTCGAGATAGAATTCGCGCGCCTTGTCGATGTCGGGAACCGACACAGCGACATGGTGGACACCCTGGAACTGGTTCACCCTTGTTCTCCCGGCCCGTCAGGCGTTCAGATATTTGTCGAGCGTCTGGTGGAGATGGCGGATCCGCGACTCCTGATAGACGGACAGCGTCTCCGCACCCTTTTCGCTCGCGTACATCCCCTCGCGCTGCCAGCGCATGATGTCGGTGTCCTGGTCGAGGACGTGCGCGAGGAAGGGGTCCATGTCCTCCACCTCGGTGTAGGACTGGTTCTCCTCGATCCGGACGACCTCGGCGACGTCATAATGCGAGCCATCGGTCGGTTTCGGGCGGAGCACCATCTGGTCGAACAGGCAGCGGTCGTGATCGTCGCCATCGGGGCGGAACTGCTGGATCAGCGGCAGCCCGACCGACGGATAGATGAAGAGGTTGGGGAAGACATTGTATTTGAGCGAGTCGATCATCTCGGGGACCGAGCGCTTCGAATAGTCGAGGCCGTATTCATCGGCCATCTGGCGGCGAAGCTGTTCGGCCATTACCCAACGGGCGGTCTTGCCCTCGGGAACGACCGAGCGTTCGCCCACCGTCGAGCGATCGCTGACCAGCATCTTGTCGAGCAGGTCCTGCTGGCTCTGCTCGAGCGTCGAGGTCGGGCTCGGGCTCGCCATCGCGCAGAGATCGCGGCTGATATGGTCGCTGAAAATATCGTGCTGCATGTTGTGGTCGCTCACGACATGCGTCATCTCGGGATGCGCGACGGGGGTGTGATAGGCCTCCATGAAGGCCTCCTGCGACAGCTTCCAGTTGCCCGGCAGCCGCTTCTGGACGTGGGTGTGGACATACCAGTTGGAGAGGTCCCAGTCGCGGAAATGCTGGGGCAGCACTTCGAGATAGTCCATCAGCGGGCGGGCATCGCGATCGAAATTGACGAAGATGAAGCCGTTCCAGCTCTCCACGCGGGCTTCGGGGAGGCAGGCCTTTGCCTTGTCGAGCTGGGGGAATTCCCATTCGCACGGGATGGTCTTGATGGTGCCGTCGAGGTTCCAGGTCCAGCCATGGAAGGGGCACTGGATGGCGGCGCTCCAGCCGTTGCTACCCGAGGGCTTGAGCTTGGTGCCGCGATGAAGGCAGCTGTTGTGATAGGCGCGAAGGCCCTCCTCGGTCCGCGTGACGATCAGCGAGCGCCGGCCGATGTCATAGACATAATAGTCGCCGACCTCGGGCACATGCTCGTCGCGGCACGCGAATTGCCAGACCTTGCGCCACATCTTCTCCATCTCGAGGTCGAAAAACGCGCGGCTGGTATAGCGCTCGAAGGGAATGTCCGCGGTCGACTGCTCGGGATTGCGCTGCATCGCCAGCTGGGGCGGCAGCTCATCGCCATCGGCGCGGGCAATGTCCTGATAGGTCTGGCCCGGAAAATGCTCCCGCTGGGCTTGCGTGATATCGGTCATGGCGGATCCTCTCGCGGCGCGCGCAACCGCGCCTTTGACCCGGAGAGTCCGCCGGGCGGGCCGGGCGATCAACCAGCAATATCGCTAGGTCGTGAACCTAAGATCCTCCCCAAGCTCGCTTGGGGGGGATCATGCGAAGCATGGTGGAGGGGAAGGTACGGCATCAAGCGCGCCTCCTTCCCCTCCACCGCGCTACGCGAGTTGGGGAAATGGGCGTGCTGGCGGCACGCCCATTCCCCAACTCCCCCTCCCCGAGACAAGCTCGGGGAGGAACCATGATGACCGCTTCAAAAGGCTCAGGAAAAGCTGATCGTCCGGATGGGATCGTTGCCGTCGAAATCCGCGGCCGCCTGCCTCACCATGTCATAGAAGCCGGCCAGCACGGGCACGCCCTCGTAGAGCTCGATCATGTGGCCGTAGCGCGCGACCGCGTCCATCATCATGAAGGTGAAACCGTCGTTCATTTCAGCATAGAGCGCGGCCCCGAATCCCTCGCGCTCGAAATGCGCACGGGCTTGGGCCAGGTCGTCGACGATCAGCGCGACATGGTGAAAGCCCTGCTCGCCGGGCGCGTACATGTCGCGGATCGCGGAGGGGCCGTCATTGTTCTGCTGGATGAACTCGATCATCAGCTCGCCCCACTGGCCATAGGCCGAGCTGTGATCGAAGGGCGCGGGGCGGCCGCGATAGAGGCTGGTGCGCAGCGGTATATGCTCCGCGACGAAATAGGGGCCCGAGCCGTAAAGCCGATGATGCGCGAGCGCGGCGGTGCGCACGTCATCGACCGCATAGGCCAGCTGGCGGACCGGATAGCCGCGGAACATCCGGCTCAGAGCTCGGGCGGCGCCTTCGCCGGATCGTCGCTCAGGCAATAGTCGACATATTTGTGGAAATACTGGTTCCCACGCTCGTTGCGGCCAAAAATCACCGACTTGATCGCGCCCGATTCCAGCCCCTTCTGGACCTTGAGGCCCACGCCATAATCCTCGGTGTCCACGACGTCGCGGAGCCAGTTCATCATCCCCTCGATCGCCGCGGCATCCTCCTCGCTGCGCGGCGGATCGCGGCGGATGAAGAGCAGGTTGGTGGTGTTCCTGTCGGGCGTCGGGCCGGGCACGAGCTGGGCGACCTGCGTGATCTCGGGCGCGAAGAAGATGCTGACATTGGGGAAGATCGTCCGGACGAAGTCATAACCCTCATTCTCATGCTCGCCCCAGATTTCACGCGGCATTGCGCCCAGCGCTTCCTTGATGCTCACCTGCGGGAAGCCGACGCGCATATGTGGCCCGAGCGCGGTGAAGTTCATGATGTTGCTGAAGGTGCGCGGGTGGATCGTATTGGGATGCGCCGCCGCGAAATGATAGCCTTCGAGATAGCCGTCATAGGCGATCTTCCAGTTCGCGCCGTGGATCTGGCGCCCACCGCAGAAATGCCACTTGTCGAGCTCATAGGCCTCGAGATCGTCGAGCATCCCGCCGAGATGCGTGCGGATGTCGATCGTCTCGCCGGGAGTCATCACGATCCAGACGATACCGCCCGCCTCGACGCAGGGTAGCTGCGTCAGTCCGCGCTCCTCCTTGCAGACGGGGCCGAATTTCTGCGAGTCGGAGACGCCAAGCAGCTTTCCGTCATTGCCATAGGTCCAGGCGTGATAGGGGCAGGAAAAGCGGCGGCCGCTACCATAGCCCTCGGGCACCACGATCATGCCGCGATGCGCGCAGACATTGAGCATCGCCGCAACCTCGCCATCCTTCTTGCGGGTGACGAGCACGGGCTTTCCCATCAGCTCGAACGCCTTGTAGTCACCTGGCTGCGGGATTTCCGCGGACAGCGCGGCAAGGATGGGCATCTTGAGGAAGATGCGGTCCATCTCAAGGGCGAACTGGTCGGGATCGAGATAGACCGATGCCGGCACCTCCATCGGCTCGGCGGCGCTGTCGGTGGTACCGGTCTCGACAAACTCGAGCATCTTCGCGGCTTCGTTACCGAGCGTTTCGTGGAAACCCATCCTCGTATCTCCTCTCGGCCTCAATCGAGGCAAACCACCGTCTTTCCCGTCGTCTCGCCGCTCATGAGCCGGATGAACGCGGCAGGTGCGCTTTCGAGCCCGTGGCTCACATTTTCGAGCGGGCGCAGTTTTCCGTCGCGCACCCAGTCCCCAATACGCGTCTGCGCCTCCCCCAGAAACTCGGGATGTTCATAGGTCAGGAAGCCGCGCATCGTCGCGCGCTTGACGAGCAGCTGCCAGAGATTGCGGATCGGGTATTGATCGTCGGCATTGTTGTAGTTGGCGATCATCCCGCACACGACGACGCGGCCATGCTCGCGAAGGCGGGGGAGCATCGCGTCAAGGATCTCGCCCCCGACATTGTCGAAATAGACGTCGATCCCCTCGGGCGCGGCTACCTCGATCGTGGCGCCGAGATCGCCCCGGGCGCGATAGTTGACCACGGCGTCGAAGCCAAGTTCGCGGCAGAGCGTTGCCTTGCTCTCCGACCCGACCACGCCCACGACGCGGCAGTCGCTGAGCTTCGCAATCTGCCCCGCGACATTGCCGACCGCGCCCGCCGCGGCGCTGATCGCGACGGTTTCCCCGGGCTGGATCTGGCCGATCGCGAACAGCCCGACATAGGCGGTGAGTCCCGACGGCCCGAGCGTCCCCATATAAAGCGAGAGCTGGTCGCGATCGGCGATGTTGCACTTTTCCAGACCGATGGCCCCTGCGCGCATCGTGCTGAAATCTTCCCAGCCCGCGAGTGCGCGCACGATATCGCCGGGCGCGTAACCGTCGAGCCGACTTTCGACCACTTCGCCCAGCACCATGCCCCGCACCGTCTCGCCAAGCGCGACGGGCGGGAGGTAGCTCGGCCGGTCGTCGAGAAAGCCGCGGATCGCGGGATCGATCGCGAAGACGCGGTTGCGCACCAGCAATTCACCGTCTTCGAGCGCCTTGAGCGGCATTTCCTCGATCGTGAAATCCCGCGGCTGCGGCAGCCCCTCGGGACGCCGTGCCAGCCTTATGCACCGATTGGTGCCAGCCACGACTAAGCCGGATCGGCCGTGGCTGCGATCGGCGCAGCGACCCGCGTCCCGGCATGGCGGCCGGCGCGATAGCCGAAGACCATGCCCGGCCCCAGCGTGCCGCCCGCGCCGCCATAGGTCATGCCCATCGGCGAGGCCATGACATTCCCCGCGGCATAGAGACCTGGGATCGGATCGCCGTCGACATCGAGCACACGCGCCTCCGTATCGGTCTGTGGGCCGCCCTTGGTGCCGAGGCAGCCGCTCTTCACCTCGACCGCATAATAGGGACCGGCGCCGAGCGGCGCGAGCGTTGCGCGAGGATCACCGCGGAAAGCGGGATCGCCCCACCACCGGTCATTGGCGCTTTCGCCGCGCCCGAAATCAGGATCGACCGCCTTTTCGGCATTGTCGTTGAAGCGGGCGACGGTTGCGGCGAACGCGTCCGCATCGATCCCGAGCACGCCCGCCAGCTCGGCAAGCGTCTCGCCATGTGCGATCCATTGCGGCGGGCGCGCGCCGCTCGCGAACTCGTCGCTCAGCCCGCCGACAAAGGGATATTTGGCGTAGAAGTCCTGGTTGAAGATTAGCCAGCAGGGGAGGTTCGCATATTCGAAATGCGTCACGTCCTGCTCGTGAAACGCCGCGCCGAAGGCGTTGTAGTTGGACGCCTCGTTGGTGAAGCGCCGGCCCCGCTTGTTGACCATCAGCGCGCCCGGCATCGTCCGCTCGTAGGTCAGCAGCTGCCGGCCCATCGGGTTGATGTCGGTCGGCACCTCGATCACGGGCATCCACCATGCTTCGCGCATGTTGCCGAGCATCGCGCCCACGCGCATCGCCATCTTGAGCCCGTCGCCGGTATTGGTCTTGATCGAGACGGGATGGGTGAGCGGACCGCGGGTAAAGGCGCGGATCATGTCCTTGTTCCACTCGAAACCGCCGGTCGCGAGGATCACGTTGGGCGCCGTCGCGGCAAAGCTGCCGTCGGGCCCCTCGAAGGCGACGCCCGCAACCGCGCCGTCCTCCATAACGAGTTCGGTCGCGCGGCAGCCCATGCGCGGCTCGATCCCGCGGTCGAGACAGCCCTTGAGCAGCCGTCCCACAAGCGACAGCCCCATGCCCCGCTCGTCATTGGCGCGGCGGCGCTCCTTCTCCTCGGGTGACGCGGGCGTGGGCACCGACTGGCCGAGCGTGGTTTCGCCGATCGTGTAGGTGAAATCGGGATAATAGGGCGAGGTGCCCACGCGGTCGCGCCATTCGCCAAGTTCGCCATAGGGATAGGGCGGGCATTCGAGCGTTCGGCCGCCCTCGGGCTTTCCGCCGGGGAATTCGGGATGATAGTCGGGAAAATCGGGCACCGAGACGAAGCGGACGGGCGTTCGCTCTTCGAGGAACCCGATCATCTCCGATCCCGAATCGATATAGGTCTCGGCCATTTCCTGATCGATCAGGCCGTGCGACAGCGCCATCAGATAGGTGAGCGCCTCCTCACGGCTGTCGGGCTTGCCGAGCGCCCGTTCGTGCGGGTTGTTGGGGATCCAGAGCTGCCCGCCCGACCAGGCGCTAGTGCCACCGATCGTGTCGGCCTTTTCGAACACACCTACGCGCGCGCCGCCCTCGTGCGCGGCGATCGCGGCGGTCAGCCCCGCGGCGCCCGTTCCAAGCACGATCACGTCGAAATCTCTCATCCTGTCTCTCCTTGGCGGCCGCTTCGCGCAGCTCGTCCGAATGCCCTCAATAGGATGCCCCGCGCCAATCCCATCCTCTGACTAGCGCCAGTTGTTCGCGCGCGGGCGAGCGCGTCTCCTCCGGCCATCATCACGGCATCCGGGAGCGGAGAATGATCGATCTGGGCGGGAAGGTGGCGCTGGTGACGGGCGCGGCGTCGGAAGCGGGACTGGGCTTTGCCGCCGCGCGCAAGATGGCGGGGCAGGGGGCCAGGCTCTTCCTCACCGATATCGATGGCGAAACCGTCTCGCGGCGCGCTGAAGAACTGAGAGCGGCCGGGAACGAGGCGCAGGCGATGGCGCAGGACGTGACCGACGAGGCGGCGTGGCGCGCGGTGATCGACGCCGTGATCGTGGCCTATGGGCGGCTCGACATCCTCGTCAACAATGCGGGGATCGCGGTGCTCAAGATGATGCGCGAGATGACGACCGCGGACTGGCGGCGTCAGCTCTCGGTCAATCTCGACAGCGTCTATCTCGGCTGCAAGGCGGGGATCGACCAGATGCGCAAGCAGGGCGGCGGCGGGTCGATCGTCAACCTGTCCTCGGTCGCGGGGCTGATCGGCGTGCCCGGCTGCAGCGCCTATTCGGCGAGCAAGGGCGGGGTCAGGATGATGACCAAGTCGATCGCGCTCGAATGCGCGCGCGAGGGCATTCGCGTCAACTCGGTCCATCCGGGCTCGATCTGGACCGACATGCAGAAGGTCGCGATCGCCGACAACAAGGAGCAGTTCGACATCATCGAGGCGGCGATCCCGATGGGCCGCCTCGGCGACCCCGACGATATCGGCGCGATGATCGCCTTTCTCGCCTCGGACGACGCCAAATACATCACCGGCGCCGAATTCGTCGTCGATGGCGGGCTGACGGCGCAATAGCATGCTGCGCCCCGCGCACGTCCCCGCCGAGCGCGTCGTCGATTTCGACGTGAACGCGCCACCGGGGCTGGCACAGGGATTCCACGAAAGCTGGAACGCGCTGGTGTCGTCGACCGCGTTCAGCCTGGTCTGGACCGACCGCAACGAGGGTCACTGGATCGTGACCGACGGCGCGCTGCTCCACGAATTCTTCGCGCAGCCCGAGCGGCTTTCGAACCGCATCCTGTTCGTGCCGCGGTCGACCGCCGAGCATCATCACCTCGTCCCCACCACGCTCGATCCACCCGAGCACACGCCCTATCGCAAGCTGCTGAACGGTGCGCTCTCGCCGCGCACCGTGCGCGGGATCGAGGAGCGGATCAGGGCGGTTTCTGCGGATCTCATCGAGCAGTTCGCTGCCCGCGGCCATTGCGACTTCATCGCCGAGTACAGCAGCATCTTCCCGATCCGCATCTTCATGTCGCTGGTCGGGCTGCCGCAGGACGACACCGCGAGACTCAAGCGCTGGTGCGACGCGATCGTCCGGCCCGATCCCGAGATTTCGTTCGAGGCCGCCACCGCTTTGCTCTCCGGCTACATGCTGCCCATCGTCCGCGCACGCAGCGGCGGCGACGGCGAGGATCTGCTTTCCGACCTGCTCCGGGGCGAGGTCGAGGGTGCGCCGATCTCCGAGGAGCGTGCGGTCCAGCTCGCGGTCCAGGTGCTGATCGCGGGGCTCGATACGGTGGTGAACCTGCTGGGCTTCGTCTGGCATTATCTGGCGATGCGCCCCGACGTGCAGGCGCGGATCGCGGCGATGGAGAACCGTGCGGGCATCATCGAGGAAATCGTTCGCCGCTTTCCCGTGGTCTCGATCGCGCGCGTGGCACGCGAGGACATTTTCGTGGATTGCGTCACCATCCGTGCAGGCGATGTCGTCGCGATGCCTACCATGGCCCACGGCTTGGACCCGGCCGCCAATGACCGTCCGATGGACCTCGATCTGGACCGGCGCGACGGGGCGCATTCCACCTTCGGCAACGGCCCGCATCGCTGCCCCGGCGCGCATCTTGCGCGGACCGAGATCCTGATAACGCTGGACGAGTGGTTTTCCCGAATTCCGCGTTTCCGCTATGCTGGTGACGGACCGGTCCGGATGCACGGCGGGATCGTCGGCACCGTCGAAAGCCTGCCGCTCGACTGGGATATCGCCTGACGCATTCCATAGGTCCGAAGGCAAATTGAATCGGCTAACCTGCCGTCAAGGCAGAGGAGAATCATCATATGGCCGACCGCGATCCGGCAATCAAAGGCGAACCCCTGGCGCGGTGCCCGGGTCCGAGCTTCCGCGATATGGCGCTTGCGGACACGAATCCCGTTCCCGAATTCCTCTATCAGGACGTCTACGAGAATCTGGGATCCGAGCCGATTCCTGCCTCGCGCTACACCGACCCCGCCTTCTTCGAGCTCGAGAAGCAGAAGATGTGGCCCAAGGTCTGGCAATTCGCGGCGCGCGAGGAGGAACTGCCCGAGCCCGGCGACTATGTGGTCTACGAGAATGTCGGCCGCTCGTTCATCCTCGTCCGCCAGGCGGATGACTCGATCCGCGCCTTCTACAATGTTTGCCTCCATCGCGGCCGCAAGCTGAAGACCGAGGATGGCTGGACCGCCGAACTGCAATGCCCCTTCCACGGCTTCACCTGGAACAATGACGGCACGCTGAAGGGGATGCCCTGTCGCTGGGATTTCGCGCATCTGTCCGATGAGAAGATGCGGCTGCCCGAGGCGCAGGTGGGGCGCTGGGGCGGCTATATCTTCATCCGTGAAAGCGCGGACGGCCCGACGCTCGAGGAATATCTCGCGCCGCTGCCCGAGCATTTCAAACGCTGGAAACACGAGGAATGCGTGACCGCGGTGTGGGTGGGCAAGGTGATCCCCGCCAACTGGAAGGCGGTGATGGAAGCCTTTATGGAGAGCTGGCACACCGTCATCACCCATCCCCAGCTGCTGCCGTTCACGGGTGACTGCAACTCGCTCTACAATATCTATGGCGACAATGTGAACCTGACCGTCACGCCCTTCGGCGTGATGTCTCCCCATCTCGATCCCGAGGGCAGGGAACAGCAATGGATCGTCGACGAGTTCGTCAAATATAACGGCCGTTCCACGGACAATTACGAGGGTGAGGGCGACGGTTTCGACGTGAAGGTGCCCGAAGGCGCGACCGCGCGCGCCGCGCTTGGCGCCAAGCTGCGCGAGACGACGAGCAAGATGTTCGGCCACGACGTCAGCTTCGCGTCGGACAGCGAGATGATGGACGCGATCCTCTACGACGTCTTCCCCAATTTCAGCCCCTGGGCGGGATTCCAGCCCAATCTCGTCTATCGCTGGCGGCCATGGCCCGATCAGGATCACACGCTGATGGAGGTCCGCGTCCTGACGCGCGTGCCGCCGGGGCAGGAAAGGCCCCGCTCGGTTCCGATGAGGTTCCTGACCAAGGAACAGAAATGGACCGAGGCGACCGAACTTGGCAAGATCCTCGGCGATGTGTTCGAACAGGACATGGACAACCTGCCCTATGTTCAGGAGGGGCTGAAGGCCTCGAAGAACAACGAGGTCAATCTGGCGAACTATCAGGAGATCCAGCTCCGTCAGTTCCAGAACACGCTGATGAAATACATCAACGCGTGATCGTCGGGATTGCTGGAGGGGCGGCGCCCGCAGCCGGGGGCGCCCTGCCGACACGCGCATAGGTAGGCGCGAACGTCACCATGGGGTGGGAGGCCACCCTTCACCCCTCCCTTTCAAGGGAGGGGCTGAAATTGGGCCGATTACGGCCTCCGCGAACCCTCTCCTTTCATCAAAAAATGGCGGCCGGGATAGCCCGACCGCCCCAGGGAGGAGAGGCGTCCCGGCGCCTGCTAGAACTCGAACCCGAGCTGTGCGCCGTAGGTCCGCGGCTCGCGTGCCGCGGCGAAGGCCCAGAGCGTGGGGAATGCCGCAACGGTGAAGGCCGTGTTGGGCCCGCGATCGTCGAGCAGGTTGCGGCCAAAGATAGTCAGCCGGCCCTTGGCGCCCGCGCTGTTCATGTTCCAGATGAATGAAAGGCTGGCATCGAGCAGGTTCTGCTTGTCCGAGCGCAGCCGCGGGTCGTTGCGATCGACGATGATGACCGTATCCGCGGTGGTTCCTGCGGGTATCGGCGTCGCCGGGTCGGCAGCGATCTGCTGGTCGTAGCGGGCAAGGTAACGATAGCCGGCGTTGAACTTGATGTCGCCGCCGAACGGGCCGAAATCGACCGGCAGCGTATATTCGCCGTTGATCGACCAGGTGATCTTGGGCGCATAGATCAGATCGACGTCCGAAAGATCGAACTGGACCGGGAAAGTGAAGCCGGCGACCGGCTGGCTGGTCACGAAGCCGCCGAATTTCGAGTCGGTATAGCCCAGAGAACTGCGCAGGATGAGGTTGCGGACCGGCTGGAATGTAAGGTCGGCCTCGATACCCTTGATCTTGGCCGACGCGGCGTTCGTGACGATCGTTTCGTTGCCGACGCCGCCCGCAAGCGTGATCGTGGTCGATTGCTGGATATCCTTGTAGTCGGTGTAGAAGCCCGCGATGTTCAGCGCGACCTTGTTGTCCCAGAACTCGCTCTTCAGGCCGACTTCATAGGAGTCGACGGTCTCTGGATCATAGGGCGTCGTCGCCGATATGGGCGAGAGACCGCGGCCGTTGAAGCCGCCCGAGCGATACCCACGCGACCAGGAGGCATAGAGCATGAGGTCGTCACTCGGGCGCCAGTCGATCCCCACCTTGGGCGTGAACTTGCTCCAGCTCTTGCTGGCATTGGGCCCGACAAAGACGCCCTCGAGCGTCGTCTGCATCTCTTTCTTGTCATGGGTATAGCGGCCGCCGCCCGAAAGCCGGACGCCCTCGAAGACCTCCCAGTTCAGGTCGAGGAAGGCGGCATAGGATTCGGATCTTCCCGTCGTATCCTGCTCTGGCGTCGGCCCGCCGAAGACGGTCGTGTTCTGGATGAGGTTATATTTGCTGTCGAAGTAATAGAGGCCGGCGACATAATCGAAGCTGTCGCCAATGTTGCCGGCGCCCCGAAGCTCCTGACTGAACTGGTGATATTTCTGGCGACGGTTTGCCAGATAGAGGCCGCCCGTGGCGAAATCCTGCTGCTGAAGCTCCTTGGATTCCCGATAGGAGGTGATCGAGGTGAGTTTTACCGGGCCGGTGTCCCAGTTCATCTCCAGCGTGGCGGCAGGCGCGCGATAGCGGCCGATCGTCGGATTGACGGGAAAGACCGTATAGATGTCATCGGTGATACTGCCATCGCAGATCGGCAGCAGGGGGCAGAAGACGTCGCCCGTGCGCGTCAGCGAACCATTGACCGGATCGAAATCCTGCACCTGCTTTTCGAGCGTCAGCAGCGCATCGAAACTTTCACCGGGCGTGAGCAGGAAGCTTGCGCCGAAATTCTCGCTGTTCGATGCACCGCGATACTTGCCGGTGCCGAGCTGCTTGTAATAGCCCGATCCGTCGCTGTGCATTTCGAAGAACTTCGCGGCGAGAACCTCGGGCACGATCGGCACGTTCACCACGGCGCGTCCGGTGAACAGGTCGTAGTTCGCGATCCCCGCCTCGAACTTGCCGCCCCATTCGCCGGTGGGACGGGTGCGCCGAACGTTGATGACGCCCGCGATCGTGTTGCGCCCGAACAGCGTGCCTTGCGGGCCGCGCAGGATCTCGATCGATTCGATGTCGAAGAAATCGAGCATCTGGCCGGTCGAGGTGCCGATATAGACGCTGTCGATGTTGACCCCGACCGCGGGGTCGAAAGACTTGTCGACATCGGCGAAGGCGATGCCGCGGATCGAGATGTTGGCCGTGGATGCGCCTGTCGACTGGACGGTGATGAGCACGTTGGGTGCCGCACCCTGCAGGTCGCCGATGTTGAGGGCGGCAGCGCCTTCCAGCTGGGACGGGGAGATCGCGGTGATGGCGACGGGCGTGTCCTGCAGCGTTTCATCGCGACGGCGCGCGGTAACGATGATATCCGCCACGCCGACTTCTTCCGGTGCCTCGGGTGCCGCCGCGGGCTGCGCGGGCTCGGCGGTGTCCTGCGCCATGGCGGGCATCGCCCACAGCGTGCCTGTTCCAAGTGCGAGCATGATCGGGCGCTTCATCAGAATCTTCCCCACATTCCCCTCCAAGCCATTGGCCCGGGCGTTTTCCCAAGGCTCTGTCAGGAACGCATGTTCCGCGTGCGAATCTAGATGTTCTGCACGGCCGAAACGACCTGCGACTTTGCGTAGGTCGGGCATATCGGCGCGCGCATGCGGCGAAAGTGCCACAGTGCGCGAAATGCGCTCACAGCGCGGTCATTCCCCCGTCGATGCTGAACGCCGCACCCGTCGCGAAGCGGCTCTCGTCGGATGCGAGATAGGCGACGATCGCCGCGATATCGTCGGGATGGCCCAGATGGCCGATCGGATGCGCCGCCATGAAACCGGCAAGCGTCGCCTCGGGATCCTCGACCTGCGCCAGCACCTTGTCGAGGATCGGCGTCCGGATCGCGCCCGGATGGACGCTGTTGCAGCGGATTCCGTAACGCTCCCGCGCGCAATGCAGCGCGATCGACTTCGTCATAAGCGCAACCGCCGCCTTCGCCGCATTGTAGCCGACAAGGTCGGGATCGGCCCTGAGGCCGGCCGCGGACGACATGTTGACGATCGAGCCGCCTGTCTCCTTCATCAGCGCAATGCCGTGCTGGCAGCCGAGGAACACGCCGCCGACATCGACGTCGAGCTCATGGCGCAACGCCGCATAGTCGAGCACCTCGATCGAACCCATGGTCGTGATGCCCGCATTGTTGACCAGAACGTCAAGCCGGCGGTGGCGCTCGGCGATTTCGTCGATCGCGGATTGCCACTGCGCGGATACGGTGACGTCGAGCGCGATGGCGTGGTTGCAATGTTTGAGCGTCGCCGCGTGCGCGCGGGCTCCTGCCTCATCGATGTCGGCAACGATGACGTGCGCCCCCTCGGCGTCGAGCCGGGTCGCGATTGCGGCACCCAGGCCCGACGCGGCCCCCGTGACGAGTGCAATCCGGCCCTCAAGTCTCCCCGGAAAAGGGGGCAACGGCGTATTCATGCAGCGATATTGAAGAAGGCGGCTGTCCGGCGCCAGCTGCGACAATGGCTAGGCGAGCGGTGCGCGATTCTAGCGCAAGTGAGAGTAGGCCGGGCGTTCGGCGGCCGCGATGGTTTGGGCAGAAAAGCGATATCGCGGGAGAGGCTGGTGGGCGAACGCGCCGACTGTGCAGGCGAATATGACTATATCATCCTCGGCGCGGGTTCGGCGGGGTGCGTGCTCGCCGAAAAGCTGTCGCGCGATCCGCGCAACCGCGTGCTGCTGGTCGAGGCGGGCGGGCCGGACACGAGCCGCTGGATCCATATGCCCAAGGGCGTCGCGAAGCTGGTGGTCGATCCGGCGCACATCTGGGCCTATCAGGTCGAGCAGCCACGCCGCGCCGGCGAGGATGCGCACGAGGTGTGGATCAGGGGACGCGGCATCGGCGGATCCTCGTCGATCAACGGCATGATCTGGAGCCGGGGCGAGCCCGCCGACTACGACGCCTGGGGCGCGATGGGCTGCACCGGCTGGAACGGCAACGCGATGACCGAGGCATTCCGCGCGATCGAGGACCATGCCCTCGGCGCGAGCGCGACGCGTGGCAGCGGTGGCCCCGTCCATGTCGTGCCGGGGACCTTCCGTTACCCGCTGACACGCCGTATGATCGCCGCGGGCGTCGAGCTCGGCCTTGCGGAGACCGAAGATCTCAACAGCCGCACGGGCGGACGCGTCGGCTATTACAGCCACAATATTTGCCACGGCCGGCGGCAGAGTTCGGCCACGGCCTTTCTGAAGCCAGCCCGATCGCGCCTCAATCTGCACGTCGTGACCGACACGATCGCGCGGCGCGTGCGCTTCTCGAACAACCGCGCTTCGGGTGTGACGCTGAGCGGCGCGATCAACGGCGACGTCGGCTGCGTCGGTGAGGTCATCCTTGCGGCGGGGACGATGGAAAGCCCGCAGATCCTCGAGCGCTCGGGCGTGGGCGACGGCGCGCTGCTCTCGGGCCTCGGTCTCGCGACCGTTGCGCACAGCCCCGATGTCGGCAACCGGATGCGCGAGCACCTGTCCTATGCCATGCCTCACAGGCTCAAGCGCCAGGACGGCATCAACCGCAGCTTCTTCGGGATCGGCCTCGCGCGCTCGGCCCTCCAATATTACCTGACGCGCAGCGGCGCGCTGGCGACCGGCCCCTTCGAGGTCGGCGCGTTCGTCAATGCGGCGCACCCTGACGGCCGCACCGACCTGCAGCTCTATCTCGGCGGCTACACCTTTGCGCTGAGCGACGACAATCACCCCGTGCCGCTCAACAACATCGATCGCCAGCCCGGCATCTCGATCTATGGCCAGTTGCTGCGGCTCGAGAGCGAGGGCTCGGTGCATGTCCGGTCGGCCGAACCCCAAGGCGGGGTTGCGATCGCGCCCAACTGGCTTTCCACCCCTGCCGACCAGGAGGCCGCGGTCGCCTCGATCCGGTACATGCGCCGCTTCATGGCGCAGCCGTCGCTGGCGCGCGAGATCGCGGCCGAGCTGCTCCCCGGCGCCGAGGTACGCAGCGACGAGGCGCTGCTCGAAAGCTTCCGGACGCTTTCCACCTGCGGGCTCCACGGCACCGGCACGTGCCGGATGGGGGGTGATGAGGCATCCGTGGTCGATCCGCGCCTGCGGGTGCGCGGTGTCGAAGGTGTGCGCGTGGTCGACTGTTCGGTAATGCCCGGGCCTGTGACCGGCAACACCAATGCGCCCGCAATGGCGCTTGCATGGCGCGCGGCCGACATCATCCTCGAAGACCGGCGCTAGCCGATGGCAAGGCCCGAACTCATCGCCACCTATTTCACGCTGGCGGGAAATATCGGCCCCTTCGACGAATTCACGGTCAGCCCCCACTCGCTTGCCGCGCGCGCCGGTGCCGCGGCGGATGCGGGCTATCGCGGGATCGGGTTGGGCGTGCAGGACGTGCAGCACCTGCTTGAAAGGCACGGCGCAGCGGAGATCAACGCGATCCTCGACAGCAACGGCCTTGTCCACCGCGAACTGGAGGTCTTGCTCGACTGGTTCGCGGACGGCGAGCGCCGCACCGTTTCCGATGTGCAGCGGCGTATCCTGCTCGACGCCGCCGAAAAGTTGCGCGTGCGGCACATCAAGGTCGCGGGGGACCTGACCGGAGCGACCTGGCCCATGGACCGGCTGATCGAGGAGTTCGCACGGCTATGCGACGAGGCGGCCGAGGCGGGCACAGCGGTCACGATCGAGCTGTTCCCGACGTCCAACCTGTGCGAGCTCCAGGCGGGTCGCGCGGTGGTCGAGGGTGCGGGAAGGGCCAATGGCGGGCTGCTGCTCGACATCTGGCACGTCATGCGCGGACGGATCTCTATGGAAGGCATCGCGGCGCTGCCGCGCGGGATCGTCAACCATGTGGAGCTCGATGACGGCCCGATCGAGGCGCGGGGGGACTATTTGCAGGAAACGATAAATTGCCGCGTCGCACCGGGGGAAGGCGAATTCCCGCTATTGCCCTTTCTCGATGCGCTCGACGCCAGCGGCTATGACGGACTTTACGGCGTCGAGCTCCTCTCGGATGCCTATCGCGCGATGCCGGTCGCGATGGCCGCTACCCGATCCTGCGCGCCGACGCGGCTGCTCTTTGCCGATCGCTGACCTCCCTTTCACCCCTCCCTTGAAAGGGAGGGGCTGATATGAGTTGCTCCACGACTTCCAATTGAACTTAGCGCCCTAATTCTGCTGCATCGCCCCGCCGTCGGCATAGATGCCGTGACCGGTGATGAAACGCGCCTCTTCGCTCGCGAGGAAGGCGGCGAGCGGCGCGATGTCGTCGGGGGTGCCGATGCGGCCGAGCGCGGCCTTGTTGGTCCAATAATCGCGGAAGGACGGATCCTGTTCGAAGACGGGGCCGGTGATGCCTGTCAGGATCGCGCCCGGCTGTATGCAGTTCACGGTTATCCCGTCCTTGCCGAGCTCCGAGGCGAGCGCGCGGGTGAGGCCGAGGATCGCGTGCTTGGAGACGACATAGGCCGAGAGCCCGGGTGAGGCGAATTGCGAACAGGTCGATCCGATCATGATGATGCGGCCCTGATCCGAAGCGCGTAGCTGTGGAAGCAATGCGCGCGTGATCCGTGCGACCGCGTCGAGATTGATGCGAAGCGTGTCGTCCCAGAGCGTCTGGTCGGGGTCGTCGAACAGTCCGAAGGCGCTGATCCCCGCGGCGTTGACGAGGATGTCGCAGCCGCCCGATTGTTCGGCGAGCGCGGCTATGCGCACCGGGGCATTCTCGGCGGAAACGTCGATCGCAAGCTGGATTCCGGGGCCCTCGTTGCGATCGACCGCGATCACATTGACGCCGTCTTCGCTCAATCGCCGCATGATCGCCGCGCCGATGCCCGATGCGGCGCCCGTCACGACCGCGATCCTGCCCTTCAGTCCGCGCATCGAATCCCTTTCAAACGAGCTTCAGGATCAGCTTGCCCTGGTTGGTGCCCTCGAACAGCCGCATGAAGGCGGCATGGGCATTGTCGATCCCCTCCTCGACATGCTCGTCGAAGCGAAGCTTTCCTTCGGAGACGAGCTTCGCCATCGCCGCCGCGCCCTCGGCGAAGCGCGGGAGGTAGTCGCTGATCAGGAAACCCTGGATACGTGCGGACTTGACGATGAGTTGCCAGAGATTGCGCGTGCCGTAATGCCCGGTGTTGTATTCGGAGATCAGGCCGCACAGCCCGATCCGGGCCTCGCGGTTGATGTTGAGCAGCGTGGCATCGAGCCCAATGCCGCCGACATTCTCGAAGACGAGGTCGATACCGTCGGGCGCTGCCTCGGCGATCGCGGCGGCAAGCGCGGCGACATCCTTGCCGCGATAGTCGATCGCCGCATCGAAGCCGTAGTCTTGCGTCAAGCGCGCGCATTTCGCCGCGCCGCCCGCAATACCGATGACGCGCGCGCCCGCGAGCTTGCCGAGCTGCCCCGCAAGCGAGCCGACCGCGCCCGCTGCGCCGCTGATCAGGAATGTCTCGCCCGCACGCGGCTTCAGCACCTCATTGACACCGAAATAGGCGGTGAGGCCGACCGCGCCGAGCACCGAAAGATAATTGGTGACCTCGGGGACCGCATCGACGTCGATCGGGTTGGTGAAACCGCCCGTCTGCGCCACCGAATAATGCTCGATCTTGTTGAGCCCCATCACCCAGTCGCCGGGCTTGAAGCCCTCTGCCCTGCTCTCCTCGACGACGCCGACGGTGGTCGCGCGGACCGCATCGCCCAGCGCGACCGGGGGCAGGTAGCTCGGCGCGTCGTCGAGCCAGCCGCGGATCGCGGGGTCGAGCGACGCATAGTGATTGCGGATCAGGAACTCGCCGTCGCCCAGTTCGGGCGTCGGTTCGTCGCGCAGCTCGAAATCGCCGGGCTTGGGTAGCCCGCCCGGCCGGGCGATCAGGACGAAGCGGCGGTTGGCGGGCATCGACTCAGCGCCCCGAGGTGCCCGACGCCCAGTCGCGCGTCTGACTGAAATCGCTACCCTTGCGGCCCGAGAGATGGATCTTGTTCATCTGCTTCAGGATGTCGTCGGATGCGGGATCGGTGCGCGCCCAGTCGATCAGCTCGCGGCGCTTCGAAATCGCCCATTTCCCGCCGCGACATTCATACTCGTCGACATAGCGGCCCGCCATCAGCAGATCCTTGTCCGCGCCGTCCTCGACGACGCGGTGCCAGGCGAAGAAATAGACCTCGCCCGTCGCACGCTCGCCATCAACCTCGAGATCGACCTGGCCCACGACATGCTGGCTGCCGACGAGATCGGCGAGGAAGCCCTGTGCGAAGTCGGTATAGGCTTCGGGTCCGCCGCGCAGCAGCCCGCAATCGACATCGGCATCATCGTGAAAGGCGCTGCGCTGCAGCTTCCAGTCGAGCCGGTCCTGTCCGCGCATATAGGCGAAGATCGCCTTCTGGATATCGCGCCGTGCGGCGAGGTCGCGAACCTCGCGTTCAAGGTCGAAGGCCATGTCCCGTTTTTCTCCTCGAAATGCCCTTCAGTGCCACATGCCGTAGACCGGATCGTCGGGCCCTTGCTTGCCCTGGAGTTCCAGCGCCGAATACATGCCTTCGTCCATCACCTGCGTGCTTGGCTGCTTGATGCTCCAGTCCATGACGAAGCTGCGTTCCGCGATCTTCCATGTGCCGTCACGTTTCGCGAACCGGTCGATATAGCGCCCGCCCGTCAGCATCTCGGATCGGGTGCCGTCTTCCTCGGTCATAGTAGCGACAGCGACGACATAGGTTTCGCCCGCCGCCGTATCGCCGGTCACCTCGACCCACTGGTTGGCGATGCTGTGGAAGGTCT
The DNA here is from genome assembly GCF_058781925.1 of Sphingobium sp. FW306-1B-F04DB. Taxonomy (NCBI): domain Bacteria; kingdom Pseudomonadati; phylum Pseudomonadota; class Alphaproteobacteria; order Sphingomonadales; family Sphingobiaceae; genus Sphingobium; species Sphingobium sp. FW306-1B-F04DB. Next base: position 66,695 of record NZ_JBYSXE010000009.1, read on the forward strand.
GGTTGAAGACGGCCTTCACGATCTTGCAGATCTCGGTCGCGAAGTCCTGGCCACTGCCGTTGAAGGCGCCGCTCACGACCGTGCTTTCGTCGTGGAAGATCGTCTTGAGCAGCGCCTCGTCGGCGCGGTCCACACCGCGGCAATAGGCCATGGTCAGATCGGCGATCTGTTGTTTCGCAAGTACGGCCTCGACAGTCGCCGGATCGGGAAGTTCGTTCCGCATCCCGCTTTCTCCTTCTGAAATTCGTTCCTTTTGCGCGCTTGCGAGCGCCAGCAGCGCCAAACCGGCATCGGCGGATCCCTGTCCGCCTTGCGGCACATGTGCCGCAAGCGGGCCGGGCGGGCCCGGCGTATATTCGCCGGGCCAGTTGGCATTCGCATCGAGCACATAGGTGCGGTGCGCCAGTCGCCACTCGCCGTCTCGTCGTTCGTGGCGATCAAGATAGCGCCCACAGATCAGCCGCTGTTTCACCGTTCCGTCGGCATCGGGGCTCTGGGCATATGCGACGACATAGCTTTCCGAGGTCGCGCGCTCGCCGTCGAGCCTGATCCACATCTGCGAGGTGCGATGGAGCGTGACCGGCTGGCCGCGCTGCGCGTTCACCAGGATCTCCGCGAATTCGCGCGCCGAACCCCTGAAGAAGCCGTAATCGACCGTCCCGTCGGCGTGATAGCAGTCCGCGAGCAGGTTGAAATCGGTGCGATCGATGCCGCGGCTGTGCTGCGCCAGCTTTGTGCGGATGGCCTGAAGATCGGCGACCCCGGCGATGGTGAGCGCGTCACCGCTCATGGGTTGATCGGATCCCCGGCCCTCGCCAATCCGTCGCGTGGCATGACCGGCATCTGGACTGGCTTGTTCACAATCGCTCTCCGTTGCGGCACAGAATCCCGCACCCATTGCCAGTCTATGGAGCGCGGATGGGGCGCGCGACTTGCGTTTCCGCTAGGTGCTTGTCCGTCGGGGCCGGCCGATATGCTGGGCGGCAGGGAGAGGAGCGATGCCGATCATCCATCATCACGCCGCGGTGCGCCTGCTGGTCGCGGTGCGCGGCCATCCCTTCGACCGCAGCGCGTTCGACGCGATCTTCCAGGACATGGACGGCGTCTCGGCAACGATGGTCGACCAGCCCGCGGCGGCGCTGCTGATGAACCCCGAGGGCATGCGCGGTTTCGACGCGCTGGTGCTCTACGACATGCCCGGCCTCGACTTCGAACATCCGACCGAAAGGCCCGGGATCGTCGAGCCCGACCCTGCCTTCAAGGCGGGATTCGAGGCGCTGCTGACCGAAGGCAAGGGCGTCGTCGCGCTCCACCACGCGCTCGCGGGCTGGCCCGGCTGGCCGGAATATGGCGAATGGCTCGGCGGCCGCTTCCTCTATCGCGCGTCAAGGCTTCGCGGCGAGGAGCGGCTCGACAGCGGCTATGCGCATGCGGTGGACTATGAAGCGAACAACGTCGCCCCCGATCATCCCGTGATGGCGGGCATTCCGCCGCGCTTCGCGATGACCGACGAACTCTATCTCGCGGAGGTCTTCGAGGGTGACGTGACCCCGCTGCTCCGCTCGTCGCATGAGTTCGTCGCCGCCAGTTTCTACAGCGCCACCGCGGCGCTCGAGGGGCGGATGTACGACAACAAGGGCTGGGCGCACCCGCCGGGTTCGAACCTGATCGGCTGGGCGAAGCGCGCGATCAACAGCCCGCTCGTCTATCTCCAGCCCGGCGACGCCCCGGCCGCCTATGACAATCCGCATTTCCGGAAGATTCTGCGCAATGCGATCGAGTGGGTGATTGCGGAAAGCCGGTAGGAGGTGAACTCACGTAGATTTTCGGCAGCGATAACAACTAAGAAATGACTCTCTGGGTATCGCAGTCCCAATAACGGGGGACGGATATGACGATGGGGCTCTTGGGAGCAACCGCTGGACCAATCGCGGTGGCAGTTGTGTATGCGCGGCAGGTCAAGCGTAATCCGGATGTCAGCGGGAAAAGCGTGCGCGTAGCCCAGTCTACGCTGGACGCGTACGAGACGATGCCGGCGCGCTGGTTCCATTACCTGTTGGCGAGCGCCTTCCTTGCGATGCCATTTGTTCAATATTTTTGGTACATTCGCGAACCGCATTGGATCGCTGTAATCCTCCCCCTTGCAGTGGTGGCGATCCTCCTCGTCATGGTTAACGTGTTTTCTCCCCGCGCAATTCGCAAATCCGAGCCTGCGGGTCAGGGATCGTTGCTCCTTATCGTTGTGGGCGCCGGCCTCTTGATTGCGCTCGCACTGCCGCGGACGGGCACATTGCTTATGTTGCAGGGCGCGCTGACCGACATTTTCGGGCTTATGCTCGCAAGCTCGGCGATTCCGTTTCAGCGCGCGCGATCAAGTGCTTCCTCAAGCGCGTGAATGCCTAACTCCGACGTCTGGTGACCATAAGATCCTCCCCAAGCTCGCTTGGGGAGGGGGACCATGCGCAGCATGGTGGAGGGGCAGGTTGCGGCATTGACCGGGTCTCCTTCCTCTCCACCGCCCTACGGACGGTCCCCCTCCCCGAGACAAGCTCGGGGAGGAATTTAGGCTCCGGCTAAGCTTCAATCACCCCATCGTCTCGCCATTGTCGATGACGATATGCGTCCCCGTGATCTGCCGGCCCTTGTCCGATGCGAGAAAGACGACGAGGTTCGCCACATCCTCGGGCTTGCCCTGGCCGTGCGCCTGGATCTGGTCGAGCCCCGCCTCGCCCTGCGGCAGCTGGGCGAGCGCGGACGCGGTCATCGGGGTCTCGTGCGCGCCTGGGACGATCGCGTTGCAGCGGATGTTGTAGCCCTTTTCCTGACAGTGCACCGCGATGCTGCGCGTCATCGCGAGGATGGCGCCCTTGGCGGCGGTATAGGCGGGGATCACGCCCACGCCCTTGATCGCGGCGACCGACGACATGTTGATGATCGATCCCCCGTCGCCCGATCGCGCCATCAGCGGGATAGCGTGATGGCAGCCAAGGAAGGTGCCGTCGGCCATCACGCGCATGTGCAGCTGCCAATCGGCGAGCGTGCAGTCCTCGATCGAGGCGAAGCGCACCATTCCCGCATTGTTGACGAGAATGTCGAGCCGCCCGAACTCCTTGTCGACGCGTGCGATGACGGTTTGCCAGCCCTCGTCGCTGGTCACATCGTGCTCGAGGAACAGCGCACCGGGGATGCTGCCGGCCACCTGCTGCCCGACCTCGGCCTTGACGTCGGTCAGCACGACACGCGCGCCCTCGGCCGCCAACAACCGCGCATCGGCTTCGCCCAGCCCCTGCGCCGCGCCCGTCACCAGCGCCACCTTTCCGTCGAGCAATCCCATCGATCGTCTCCTTCGGCCGCGATCCTAGTCGTCCACGCCACCGTCACCTCCTGCGATTTCGCACAGGTCGCACTAGCAGAAAGCCGAGTTTGTTCGGCTGCACAGCACGGTAGATTTGGCTGGATCACCGACTCCCTTGCGCAGGAAATCGAGAGGATACCCCGTGACGAAAGAGCATTTTCTCGGCCGCACACTGGAAGCCTATGACCCGCCGGTCCGCGGCGATAAGATAACGGGCGAGCGCTATTATTCGCCGGAATGGATGAAGGCCGAGTGGAAGCACGTCTTCACTCAGGTCTGGCACATCGGCGGCTGCCTCGCCGATCTCGAAGAGCCGGGCGACTGGGTCACGCACAATCTCGGGCGGGACAGCGTCCTCATGATCCGCCAGGAGAACGGCTCGATCCGCGCCTTCTTCAACGCCTGCATCCACCGCGGAAACCGGTTGCTCTGGTCCGACATGGGCAGCAGCGAACGGATCACCTGCTCCTATCACGGCTGGCAGTACGGCAGGGACGGCACGCTGTTGTTCGCTCAGGACGCGGAGGATTTCCCCAGCGGCAATCCCTGCGGCAAGGCGCATCTGACCGAGATCGCGTGCGAGACCTGGGGGCCGTTCGTCTGGTTCAACATGAACAGGACGGCGCAGCCCCTGCTCGAATGGCTCGCGCCGTTGCCCGACCAGCTCAAGGGCTACCGGATGGAGACGATGAAGAAGGTGCTCGACGTGCGCTGCGTCGTTCCCTGCAACTGGAAGATCATCCGCGACAATTTCAACGAGAGCTATCACCTGCCGACGCTGCATCCCGAGCTCGCCAGCTTCATCGACGACGAATATACCGATACCAGCTTCGAGATGTATCCCACTGGCCACAACCGGATGGTGCAAAAGGGATGTCATCCCTCCAAACGGCTCGACGTCCCCGACTCCATGCAGGCGCCGCTCGACGACCTGCTGCGCGAATGGGATCTTGACCCCGCCGATTTCGAGGGGCGCGCGACGCAGGCGCGGGTCGCGGTCCAGCAAGCGAAAAGGCGGCTTGGCCCCGAGCGCGGCTTCGTCAATCTGGACACGATGACCGACAGCCAGCTGACCGATTATTATCACTACACGCTCTGGCCCAACACCACGATCACGATGAGCCCCGACGGATTCCAGATCCTCCGTTCGGAGCCGCATCCGACCGACCCCGAACAGTGCATCTTCGATCACTGGTATCTGATGCCGCCCGCGAAGGACCGGACCGAAGTGGTGACGCCGGTGGGCGTGCGCCCCTTCGCGCATGCGGAACGGGAGACCGTGATCTATGGCGAGGCGACGCTCGGCTATGTCGCTGACCAGGATATGTCGGTTGCGGTCGGGCAGCAGCAGGGGTTGCACAGCCTCGGTTACAAGGGCGGGATCATCTCCGGGCAGGAAAAGCGGATCCAGCGCTTCCATGAACTGCTCAACGATGCCTGCGGCATTCACGGCGAAATCGAATGAGCGAATGGGAGGACCGCGTCGCCATCAATGACGTGCTTGCCCGCTATGGCGACGGCGTGAACCGGCGCGACGCCGAACTCTGGGGCAGCGCGTGGGACGAGGAGGCCGAATGGTTCCTCTTCGATCCCGAACCCGTCAAGGGCAAGGACGCGATCGTCGCGGCGTGGAAGGCGGCGATGGAGGGCTTCCCCTTCGTCGTGATGCGCGTGACACAGGGGTCGGTGACGGTCAGCGGCGATCGCGCCGAGGGCCGTTCCTATACCAGCGAGACCGCCGAGACTGCCGACGGCAAGAAACTCCGCGTGCTCGGCACCTATGAAGACAGCTACCGCAAGCGCGACGGCCGCTGGGGCTTTTCACGCCGCAAGTTCACGATCCTGAGGAACGAGCAATATTGACCGCCCCGGGCGGCAAGAGAGGAGCAGCTATGGGACGTCTCGAGGGCAAGGTCGCCGTCATTCTCGGCGCATCCGACGAGCGCAGCATGGGCGCGGCGACCGCGCGGCGCTTTGCCGGGGAAGGCGCGAAGCTCGTCCTTGCCGCGCGCCGCAAGGAGGCGGTGGAGGAGATCGCGAAGAAGCTCGGCGGCATCGGTGTCGGGTGCGACATCACGAAGGAGGCGGATATTGCCGCGCTCGCCAAGGCCGCGGTCGATACCTATGGCGGGCTCCATGCTGCGGTGAACTACGCCGGGGTTCCGGTCAGCGAAACGATCCTTGAATCGACGCCGGAGAACCTCAAACTTTCAAGCGATGTGCACTTCGTCGGCACGGTGCTGTTCATGAAGCACATGGCCGCGGCGATGACCGGCGGCGGTTCGATCATCACCACGTCCTCGCTGACCGTGCTCGCGCAGGCGCCGGGCTATGCCGCCTATGCCGGGGCAAAGGGCGGGGCCGATGTCGCGGTCAGGATCGCGGCCAACGAGCTGGGGGAACGCAATATCCGCGTCAACAGCATCGCCCCGGGCTTCACCAAGAGCGCGATGACCGAGGATTATTTCGCGATGGAGGCCGTTACCCGCGCCTTCATCAAGGAAATGCCGCTCGGGCGCTTCCCGACCGTGGAGGACATTGCCGAGGTCGCGCTGTGGCTCGCGAGCGACGAGGCCTTCGTGACGGGGCAGCGCATCGATATCACCGCGGGACAGGCGCTGCGCCGCGTGCCGCTGGCCAGCGAATATGTCTGAGAAGGAGCAGGGGCGATGGATCGGCTGAAGGACAGGAAGGCGCTCGTCGTCGGCGCCGCGGGGCGCGACAATATGGGTCAGGTGATCGCGCGCCGCCTCGCCGCCGAGGGCGCGAAGGTCGCGGTCGCGGGGCGGCACATGGACGTGCTCGAAGACCTTGCGCGCGAGATCGGCGGCGTCGCGGTCGAGGGCGACATGACCGCGCGCGACAGCATCTTTGCGATGGTCGATCAGGCGAGCCGCAAGCTCGGCGGGCTCGACATCGCGGTGAACGCCACGGGCTGGGGGCTGCTCAAGCCCTTCCTCGAGACCACCGACGACGAGCTCGACCGGATGTACGCGCTCCAGCTGCGCGGACCGTTCCAGCTCTTTCAGGCGCTCATCCCCGCGATGGAAAAGGGCGGCTCGATCATCCAGATCAGCTCGGCGACCGCCACGATCCAGTTCCACGACCACTATGCCTATATGGCGACCAAGGCGGGCACCGATCATCTCGTCCGCTGCGTCGCCAACGAGTTCGGCGATCGCGGCATCCGCGTGAACTCGATCTCGCCGGGCGTCACCGAAACGCCGATGACCGCCGAGGCTGGGGCGGTGCCCGGGGTCATGGAGGCTTTCATCCCGGGTTATCCGCTCGGACGCTATGGCACCAAGGACGATATCGCGGCAGGCTGCGTATTCCTCGCCAGCGACGAGTGCTTCATGACCGGGCAGAACCTGCAGGTGAACGGTGGGCTCACGCTGCGCCGCAATCCGACCAAGGAGGAAATCGAGGCATCGGTGATCCGCGCCACCTCGGCAGCGGCTGCCTGACGCATGGCGAAACGTCATCCGATCGCCATGGCCTCGGGCATCATGCCCGAAGCGACTCCCCTCCAGCTCGTCGAAGCCGCGGCGCGCGCGGGCTTCGACTATGGCGGGATGTGGATCGAGCCCGATCAGTGGACGCTGGAGACGACGCGCGCCGTGAAGGCGGCGTTGCGCGACGCGGGGTTGAGCCTGCTCGATGTCGAGGTGGTGTGGATCAAGCCCGGCCCGCACAATCCCGACCATGATCGCATCGTCGAGATCGGCGCCGAGCTCGGCGCGCGCAACGTGCTGTGCGTCAGCAGCGATCCCGACCGCTCGGCGACGCGCGACAAGCTCGGGCGGCTGATGGAAAAGGGCCGCGCCAACGACATCCGCATCAACCTCGAATTCGGCCTGTTCACCGAGGTGAAGACGATCCACGAGGCGAGTGCACTGCTCGAGCAGGTGGACTCGCCCGCGGCGGGGCTGCTCATCGACAGCCTCCACTGGAACCGCTCGGGGGGCACGCTCGAGGATATCGCCGCGCTACCGCGGCGCTGGCTGAGCTACGCCCAGTTCGCCGACGCGCCCGCCAAGGGGCCTGATCCGGCGGACGTGGCGGGGATTCTCGAGGAAGCGATCGACGGGCGCCTGTTCCTTGGTGAGGGCGGTTTGCCGCTGGAAGCGCTGGCCGCGGTCCTGCCGAGCGGCCTGCCCTTCGCGATCGAGCAGCGCTCAAAGGCTTTGCGTGACGCCTTCCCCGACCTGAACGCGCGCGCCGCGGAGGTCCTCCACGTCAGCCGCGAATGGCTCGATCGAACCTATCGATAGCATTGGCGGCTTTGACCCGCTTGCGGACGTTCGGCGCAACGACGGCTGGGCGCGACATTCCGGTCATTCAAGGCTGCTTCAGGGCTCACCGAAAGCACACGCGAAGCCGGCGCCAGACCAATGTTTCAGATGGGGCGGAAGCGGATACTCAATTTTACCTGAATGAGCTTCGTCTATACGGCGCACTCCGATCGGTTCACCGCACGACACGCTCGAATTAACCATACAACCGCGCCTGTCACCGGGCCTGTTCATCTGCGCGAAAGGTTTGTCCGAACACGCCGGAAATCCATGGTGCTCAGGTACGGCTACATGCCGCACATCATAACGAAGCCAGATGGAGGGGGGGCTGACAAGGAGTAACGTAATGAATGTCGTTTCCAAAAGCCCAAGAGTTCTCTTGCTGCTTGCCATGCTTGCCGGGACAGCGTCGGGCAGCCTGGCTGCGCAGGAGCAGGCCCCGCCCGAGGCCGACGTCTCGGCGACCGTATATAGCGAGCCTTCGCCCGAAGCGGCTGAAATGACCAAGGGGCCCAAGGTCGAAGGCATCATCTCCGCGCGCAGCGGCGACAAGATGCAGGTCACGGCCGCCGACGGCACCAAGACGATCATCGCCATCAACGACAGCACCCGGATCAAGGCCAGCGGGGGATTCCTGGGCCTCAATCGCAGCAATCTTGCCGCAACGTCGCTGCTCAACGGCCTGCCCGTCACCGTCGATACATTGCAGGGCGGCAGCGACCTGGTGGCGAGCCAGATCGTTCTCAAGAACAAGGACCTCAAGACCGCGACGATGATCCATAACGGCACCGACCAGCGCTTTGCCGAACAGACGGCGGCAACAGAGGCGCTGCGCGGCCGCATGGGTGATATCGACCAGTACAATGTCAAAAGCACGACGAACGTGAACTTCGACACCGGCAAGGCGGTGCTGTCCGCTGAGGCGAAAGCCGATCTCTGCGCCGCGGCTACCCAAGCGGAGGGGATGGACAACGCCCTGCTGCTGGTCGTTGGCTACACCGATTCCACGGGAAGCCAGGAATTCAACCAGGAGCTTAGCGAAAAGCGAGCCGGTCGCGTCGTCAATTATCTTCAGCAGGCCTGCGGCTGGAAGCCCTATCGCATGCTGACCCCCACCGGGATGGCCGAAGCGGACCCGGCGGCGGACAATACCACCGTCGAAGGCAAGGCACAGAACCGCCGCGTTGCGGTGAACGTGCTGGTCAGCAAGGGCCTTGACGGTCTGTAAGACGCGCGGGGTGGGCTTTGCCCACCCCGGACTTCTCGGCCAAGAAACGCCAGGTCGATCGTACCCGAAATTCAAACTTGGCGGCATTGACGCACGCAAGAATTTGGGCGGAAACAACCCGGCTGGCCGCCTGCCTATTCCCTTTTGTCCCCTTGCGCATCGCAACCGACGAGCGGCGATGCTTTGGGCCATGATCATCAACGCTGAGCCGACATGCGCTGCGTGGACATTCATTGAAATGTCCGCTTAGAGCGCAGCGGTGGCTTGCGAGCGGCTGCACCGTCGCCGACAGTGGTCGATCGGCCTTAAGGAGCGGATGTATGGAAAGCTGCTGTCAGGTTTCCTCCGCCCTGATGGCGGGTTCCGACCAAGGTTCCGCCCGGCTCCCGTCACGCCGTCAGCAGTGCCGGATCCTCGATCAGGGCCTTGAGCGTCTGCATGAACTGCGCGCCTACCGCGCCATCGATCGCCCGGTGGTCGCAGGACAGGGAGAGCTCGACCATCGTCGCGAAGCCGAGTGCGTTGCCGATCTCGATCGGCTGGCGCGTGCCCGCACCTACCGCCAGGATCGCGCCCTGCGGCGGATTGATGATCGCGTCGAACTGGTCGATCCCGAACATGCCGAGATTGCTGACCGAGAAGCTGCCGCCCTGGAACTCGTCCGGCTGCAGCTTGCCCGCGCGCGCACGCTCGGCGAGCGCCTTGATTTCGCGCGAGATGGCCGCGACCGAAAGCCGGTCCGCACCCCGCACGATCGGCGTGATCAGCCCCTTGTCGGTCGCGACCGCAACCGCGATGTCGGCGCTGCCGAAACGGTGGATCTCGTCGCCATGGACCTGGACGTTGACGTCGGGATGCCGCGCGAGCGCGATCGCCGAGGCGCGCACGATATAGTCGTTGACGCTGGGCGCCTCGCCCGTCGCCGCCTTGGCCTGTGCACGCAGGCCGAGGATCGCGTCGATGCGCACCCGGCTGCGCAGGTAGAAATGCGGGATCGTCGATTTGCTGAGGCTCAGCGACCTGGCGATCGCCTTGCGCATCGGCGACATCTTGATGATTTCGGCGGTGCCGGCGGCGGGGCGTTCGAATGCTATCACGGGCGCAGCGGCCGGCTCGGGTTCCCTGACCAGCGCGAGCACATCGGCCTTGCAGATGCGTCCGCGCGGGCCGGTCCCGCTGATCCGCGTAAGATCGACGCCATGCTGGACGGCAAGGCGCTTGGCGAGCGGGCTCGCATAGCAGCCGTCGAGCTGGTTGCCCGTCGGACTGATATCGACGGGCTCGCCGCCGCCCGCCGCTACCGGCGGCAGGGTCGCCTGAAGCACGTCCTGATAGGTGATCCGGCTGTCGCGGCCCGATCCGGCGATCGCTGCGATATCGACGCCGCGTTCCTCGGCCAGCGCCCGTGCGGCGGGGCTGATATTGGCGTCGTCGGGGATGCTCGCGACCCTGGGCGCGGGCGGGGGAGGCGGGGGCGCTGGCTCAGCGGCCTTTGGCGGCGGCTTGCCTTTGCCGCCCTTCGAGGCGGTGCTGGTGTCGGCGGGCCTGAAGCCCTCGACAAAGGCGTCGACCTCGGCAGCATCGGGCGTGTCGCCCGCATCGGCGAGCACCGCGATCAGGTCGCCGACCTGATAGGTCTCGCCCGCCACCGCAACGAGGCGGGGGAACACGCCGTCATATTCGGCCTCGACCTCGTTGGTGATCTTGTCGGTTTCGATGAGCGCGATGAGGTCGCCCTTGCTGAAGGGTTTGCCCTCCTCGACCATCCATTCGGCGACCACACCCTCGGTCATCTCGATGCCCCATTTGGGCATGGTGAACGCGCGCAATTTGGCCATCGCGGTCATCCTCGCCTGTAGGACATGAGCTTGAGCGCCGCCGCCTCGACCTTGTCGGCTGAGGGGAGATAGGCGCCTTCCAGCTCGCGCGCGAAGGGGATGGGGCTATGCGGCGCGGTAACCAGTTCGACCGGTGCCCTCAGAGAGGCAAAGGCCTTGCTCGCGACCAGCGCCGCAAGGTCCGCGGCGAGCCCGCAGCGCGGCGGGCTCTCGTCAACGATCATCAGCCGCCCCGTCCGTTCGACACTATCGAGAATCGCTTCCTCGTCGAGCGGGCTCGTGGTCCTGAGGTCGAGCAGATCGCAGCCGATGCCCTCCTCGGCGAGGTTGTTCGCCGCCGCTTCGGCAAAACCAACCATCAGCCCGGTCGCGAGCACCGTGATGTCGTCTCCCTGCGTCACCTGCCGCGCATGGCCGAAGGGTACGAGATATTCGCCGTCCGGGACTTCGCCCTTGTTGGCATAGAGCGCCTTGTGCTCGAGGAAGATCACCGGATCGTCGTCGCGGATCGCGCTGGTCAGCAACCCCTTGGCGTCGGCGGCGGTGGCGGGCATCACGACCTTGAGGCCGGGCATCGCGGTCACCATGCCGTGGATCGCCTGGCTGTGCTGGGCGGCGGCGTTGAAGCCCGCGCCATACACCATCCGGATCGTCACCGGGCAACGCGTCTTGCCGCCGAACATGTAGCGGAACTTCGCGACCTGGTTCCATATCTGGTCGAGGCACACGCCGATGAAGTCGGCGAACATGATCTCGGCGATCGCGCGCTTGCCGGTGAGCGACGCGCCCGCCGCCGCGCCGATGATCGCGCTTTCCGAAATCGGGGTGTCGATCACCCGGTCGGAGCCGTATTTGGCCCAGAGTCCGGTCGAGGTGCTCCAGATCCCGCCGATCGCTTCGGGGCCGCCCGGCGCGCCGTTGCCGCCAACGATATCCTCGCCCAGCATGATCACATTGGGATCGCGCGCCATTTCCGCGTCGATCGTCTCGAGGATCGCCTCGCGGATCATCTTGCTCGCCATGATTGTCGATCCCCTCGGCTCAGTAGCTGATATAGACGTCTTCGGTGACATGCTCGGCACGCGGCTTTTCGGCGGTCTTGGCCTCGGCAACCGCGCGATCGATCAGCGCCATCACCTCCTCGTCGACCGCATCGAGATCGCTGACGTCGAGCAGCTTGGCGTCAGCGACCTTGGCGCGGAAGACCTTGAGGCAGTCGCGCTGCTCGCGAATACGGTCGAGCTCGCCCTTGCCGCGATAGCGTTGCGGGTCGCCCTCGAAATGGCCGAAGAAGCGCTCGGTATCGAGCTCGATCGCGGCGGGGCCGTTGCCTGCCCGGCAATATTCGATCAGCTCGCGCATCGCGTCATAGACCGCGAAGAAATCGATGCCATTGGCCATTTCGGCGCGCATCCCGAACGCCGCGGCGCGCGCGGCCATGCTCTCGGCGCCGACCGCATAGGCGACCCCGGTATGCTCCGAATAATGGTTGTTCTCGAACACGAAGATCACGGGAAGCTTGAGCACCACCGCAAGGTTCATCGCCTCGAAGGTCGTCCCCTGGTTGCACGCGCCATCGCCCGAAAAGGCGATCGAGACCGTGCCATTGCTCTTCGCGGTAATCCCGGCGCCGACGGCAAGCGGGGCGCCCGCGCCGACGATGCCGTTGGCGCCGAGCATGCCCACCTCGATATCGGCAATGTGCATCGATCCGCCACGCCCCTTGCACAGGCCTTCGCGGCTTCCGTACAGTTCCTTCATCATGCCGAGGACGTCGCAGCCCTTGGCGATGCAGTGACCGTGGCCGCGATGCGTGGAGATGATGTAGTCCTGCGGGCCCAGATGCTCGCATACCCCCACGGCGCAGGCTTCCTGCCCGGCATAGAGATGCGTGAACCCCGCGATCTCGCCCGTCTGGATCTCGTCATGCAGCCGGTCCTCGAAGGTGCGGATCGTCTTCATCTGGCGGTATGCCCTGAGCAGCGCGTCACGGCTGAGCTGCATGTTTCTCTCCCGTCGTCATTGTCTTCTCGTTTCCACCAATTCTATAGTCCGAGCACGGTCTTGGCGATGATCCCGCGCTGGACCTCGTTGGTCCCTCCGAAGATCGACCAGGCGCGGCTGTTGAGATAGCGCGGCGCAGCAAGCTGGGCGGCCTTGCTGTAGAGCGGCTCAGGGCTTCCATTGCCATAGAGCGGGCGCTGTCCCTCGAGCGCGAGCCCCGAATAGCCGAACAGCCGAAGCGAGAGCCCGTCGACGCGCTGGCGCAGGTTGGAGGCGACGAGCTTGACGAGCGATGTCTGCGGTCCGGGCGGCAGGCCCTTGGCAAGCTCCGCCAGAATGCGCAGCTCCGTCGTCTCGAGCGCCTGCGCCTGAAGCTCGGTGCGCGCCAGCTCGGTCATGAATGCCAGGTCATGCGCCATGACGCCGCCCAGCCCGTCGGGTTCACGTGCAGCTTCCTCGCGGATCTTGACGAGATCGCAAAGCAGCTTGGGCGCATGGCAGGATCCGCCGCGCTCATTCTCCAGCAGGAACTTCGCGATCGTCCAGCCGCTGCCTTCCTCGCCCACAAGGTTTTCGAGCGGCGCGACCGCGTCGTCGATGAAGACCTCGTTGACTTCGTGATCGCCCGCCAGCCCCCGGATCTCGCGGACCTCGATGCCTGGCTGGCGCATATCGATCAGGATGAAGCTGATGCCTCGCTGGGGCCGTGCGTCCGGATCGGTGCGTGCGAGGCAGAACATGTGCGTGGCGTGGTGCGCATGTGTCGTCCACAGCTTGCGGCCGTTGATGACATAGTGAGCGCTGCAGCGTTCCGCGCGTGTCTTGAGGCTCGCGAGATCCGATCCGGAGCCGGGTTCGGAAAAGCCCTGGCACCAATAGTCCTCACCGCTCAGGATACGCGGCAGGATTTCCCGCTTCTGCTTCTCGGTGCCGAAGCGGCAGATGACCGGGCCGAGCAACTTCAGTCCAAGCACCGGTAGTCCGGGCGCGTCCGCCAGGGCACATTCCTTCTCGAAGATATAGCGCTGTACGGGCGTCCAGTCGGTGCCGCCGCACTCGACCGGCCAGTGATAGGCAAGCCAGCCCTTCGCATTCAGAATGCGCTGCCACTCGCCGCCGATATCGGGTTCGACAAAAACCGTCGGCGTCGCCTCCATCCCCGCCCGGAGATAATCGGACAGGTTGTCGTCGAGAAAGGCGCGAACCTCGTCGCGAAAGGCTTGGTCCTGAGGGGAGAATCCGAGTTCCATCGCGCCTAACGCTCCAAAATCGTCACGCCCGAGACGCCGGGCGCGCCGTAGACATGCGTGTAGGCGGTCTTGGGATTGTTCTGCGCCTGACGTCCGCCGCCGGCGCCGCGGAGCTGCACGACATTTTCATAGACCTGGCGCAGGCCGGATGCGCCGATCGGTTCTCCGCAGGCGAGGCAGCCGCCATCGGTGTTGATGGGGAGGGCACCGTCGATCCTCGACCGGCCTTCGGCAAGCCATTGCTCCTGCTCGCCATCGGCGCAAAAGCCGTTTTCGGCCATGTGCATGATCTCGGCGCCCGACTCGGTGTCCTGGATCTGCGCCACGTCGATGTCTTCAGGGCCGATCCCGGCGATCTCGAACGCTGCACGAGAGGCGAGGATTGTCGACGATCCCCCGCGTTCGATATCGAGGCTGGGCGCGAAGACCTCGAAGGAGCCGGGCGGCCGGCTGCGCACGCAGGCCGCGCGGACACGAATCTGGTCGCGGCCGAGCGCGCGTGCCTTCGCCTCGCTGGCGAGGATGAGCGCAACGCCGCCCTCGGCCGGCGAGCAGAACATGAATTTCGATAGCGGATCGCTGACCATCGGGCTTTCGAGGATGGTGTCGAGGCCGACCGCTTCACGGCGCCACGCATGCTCGGCTCGGGCGCCGTTGGAGAACGCCTTTTCCGCGACGCGGCCGAGCGCTGTCCGGGTGATCCCGTGCATCTCCATGTAGCGCTGGAGCTTCATGGCGAAGAACTGGGTCGTCAGCATGAGGCCGGTTTCGCCATACCAGTCGGGCAGGCTGTATTCGGAAGGAAGCGCATTGAACGCGCCGCGCGGATGCTTGTCGAAGCCGATCGCGATGCCGAGATCGTACTGGCCCGACGCGATGCCGCTATAGACGCCGAAGAGCGCAGACCCGCCGGTTGCGCAGCCATTCTTGACGTTGATGAACTGGAGCCCGGTAAGGCCCAGCTCGTTGACGATCGTGTCGGCGGCGCCCGCCGCGTCCGATCCCCCATAGCCGAACTGGATATCGCGCCAGTCGAGATCGACGTCGGCAAGCGCCTGGCGCACCGCATAGGCGCCCTGTTGCAGTCCGCTGCGCCCCTCGGTGCGGCCGAAGGGGTGGATGCCGATGCCGATGATGTAAACGTCCGCCATCACACGGTCCCGCTCGCGGCGGGCTGGAAGGCATAGGTTATGAGCGTGTTGCCCCGTTCGTCGGTTGCAAAGGGCAGGAGCGTGGTTTCCACCTCCATGCCGATCCTGAGATCGCCGAAGTCGACATTGGTAAGCCGCGTTTCGACGATCACGCTCTCCGGCAGCTCCACATAGCCGACCGCGAAGGGTTCAAATTCCTCGGGCCCCACATAGGGAGGACTCTTGGGGCGGAAGCGCTGGACGGTCCAGGACCAGAGCCGGCCCCGGCGCGGCAGTGCAACCTCCTCGAACCGCTCGCTGTCGTCAGGGCAGGGAAAGACGATCTTGCCCGTCTCGCGATTGCGCCCGCCGATCAGGTGCGGTTCCGCGCTGCTGACGAACACGCCTTTCGCAATGGCGACATGGTTGGAAATGACACTGCTCCCGTCTCGATACTGTGCGATCGACTATGGGAAAGGCCACCTGCGAATTCTTCTGTAAGAAAGCATAGGTTGCCCGCGCTCAGGCGTGGGCGGGTATGCCCCCGGTTGCCGAATGCATCACGGCGACGCTGCCCAGATAGCCGAGCTGGGTCGCCTTGAAGACCGTCTGGCTGCGATTGACCGCCTCCAGCTTTGTCGCGGCGTTGTGAATGTGGAAGCGCACCGTGGCGCAGCTCCGCCGGATGATCATCGCGATCTCGACATCGGTCTTGCCGACCGCCGCCCAGCGGAGACATTCGACCTCGCGCTTGGAAAGCCGGCAGTCCTTCGGAATCCAGGGCCTGCGACAGGTGACGCGAGAATAGCCGCTGATGAAGCGCCGCGAATGATATTCGAGCTGGTCCGAATAGAGTTCGAACTCGCGCGACAGGTCGTCGCGTCCATCATCGATCGGCGAAAAGCTGATGACGCCGATCTGGCCGAAGGGCAGGTGGATCGGCACGACGATCACCGTGCTGGCGTTCACCATCTCCGAAAAATGCGTGAGGTCGATCGACTCGAGCAGGGGGTTGGGCGCGCGGGTATGGATGCCCTTCGCATTGGCCCAGAACGGATCGCTTTCGTAACGGCACGCGATCGGAAGCGGTGAACTGAGGGCGAGCAAGGGCTTCTTCCACCATTGCTCCTTGGAGCCGGGCCAGCCGAACACGTCGGAGGCGAGGATATTGCCCTCCGCATCGTGCATCGGCATTTTTGATGCGATGTTGTCGCACGCAGCGACGCGGAAATTGCCCAGCTCCCGTGCAATATCGCGAAGGGCCTCCGCCGCGGGGCGGATATCCGCCGCGCATGCGATCTCGGTGGGAACGGTCCTGCTGATCCGAACGGCGCTTTGTTGTTCTGTTGTTGCGTCTCGATCCACGCAGGCGCTCCTGGCTTCGCCTGTTCTCTCCATATCCTGAAGCTACTCCGAGGACGCCGTAGGGGCAAGGCGCCGCAAACCTATCAATTAGGATAGGTCCGCGAGTCCCCCTAATCGGCGAACTAGCGGAAAGCGCAGGCGTTCTGCGGCAATCGGGCCGGTTATCTATCGTGGGAGTGCGAACCTTGCGCAGCAGACGGTGAAATCCAGGGGAAGGGCGTTTGAACTTTGATCTGAGCGAAGAGCAACGGCTGCTTCGCGATCTCCTCGACAGATATGCAAGCGACCGGTACGACCCCCTCCGGCGGCTGGAATATGTTCGCGAGACCAGGGGCTTCTCCGGCGAGGGCTGGCAGCTGTTGGCCGAAACCGGTCTGCTCGCCTTTCCCTTTTCCAGTGATCTTGGAGGACTTGGGGGCGGGAGCGACACGCTTATCACGGTCATGGAGGCGCTGGGCCGTGCGGTGATGACCGAGCCGGTGCTGCCGGTCCTGCTGCTCGCCGGCGGTTTGATCGAGCGCGGCGGGACGGAGGCTCAGCGAACGGCATGGCTGCCGCGGCTGATCGAAGGACGCGGCTTTGCCGCCATGGCCCATGTGGAGCGCGGCCAGCGATTCAACCTCGACGCGGTTTCAACCAGAGCGTTTGGCAATGGCGGTTCTCCCCGGCTCGAAGGTGCCAAGCAGATGGTGCTGGGCGGACCTTTCGCCGACATGTTCGTAGTATCGGCAAGGTGCGAGACGGGCACTCTGGGACTCTATGCTGTCCCGGCCGACGCGGACGGCCTGACACGGCGGGATTACCGCCTGGCCGACGGTTCACTGGCGAGCGACATCACGCTGGTGCAGGTCGCGGCAGAACCGATGGCCGGGGGCAAGGCCGCGCTTGATGCGACCTTCGCTGAAGTGCGGCTTGCGATTTGTGCCGAACTGCTCGGCCTGATGACCATGATGTTCGACGCGACGCTGGAGCATGTGAAGACGCGTGAGCAGTTTGGCCAGCCCATCGGGCGCTTCCAGGCGATCCAGCATCGCATGGCCGACAACTACACGCGGCTCGAACTGAGCCGGTCGCAGCTTTATCGCGCGGCGGCGATAGGGGCGGACGATCCCGCGCACCCGGACACGCTTGCAGCTGCAAAGGCCTTTATCAGCGAGAACGCCGTGGCGTTGGGCGAGGATTCGATCCAGCTCCATGGCGGCATCGGCACGACCGAGGAGCTGATGGTCGGCCAGGCCTTCAAGCGGGTCGTACTGCTTTCCTCGCTCTTCGGCGACAGCGACTGGGAGCTTCGGCGCTACGTGCAGCTCTCGGCGGGGCGGACGCACTGATGTTCAAGTTCGTGACGCTGTTGAAGCGCCGCCCCGGCATGAGCCGCGAGGCGTTCGTTGATTACTATGAACAGCATCACAGCCGGATCGGGATCAAATATCTGAAGGGTTCCGCGCAGCGCTATTTCCGACGCTATCTGCTCCCGGTTCCCAATCCGCTCACCGGACAGGAGGATGAGCCCGAGCATGACGTGATCATGGAGATCTGGTTTCCCGATCGCGCCACCTTCGAGGCGACGATGGCGCGACTGGTGTCATCTGAGATCGCCGCCGAAATTGCGGAAGACGAGGAGCGGCTTTTTGACCGCTCCAAGCACCGGCACTTCTTTGTCGAGGAGCATGAATCCGCGGTGTGAGCAATTTAATCGGTCAGGTGGACCATCGTCTTTCCGACGTTCCCGCCCGTGAAGAGCTTGCCATAGGCATCCAGCACCTGCTCGAGCCCTTCGGTGACGTCGAACTCCATGCCGACACGGCCCGTCTCGAGCCAGGGGCGGGTGAGGCGGTTGACCTCCTCCCCGCGGAAATAGAAGTCGGGCGAGAAGAAGCCCGCGATGGTCAGCCGCTTCATCAGCACGAGATCGAACGTGACCGGCCCCTTTCGCTCCGCCTTGTCATAGGTCGAGATCAGCCCGCAGACCGCGACGCGGCCGTTCATCGCCATGTTGGGAAGCACCGCATCGAGCATCGGCCCGCCAACGCAGTCGAAATAGCAGTCGATCCCGCCGGGCGCGATCTCCGCCAGACGCGCGGAGACATCTTCGCGCTTGTAGTCGATCGCCGCGGCCAGCCGGTATTTTCCCGTCAGCAGTTCGACCTTTTCGGCGCCACCCGCAATGCCGATGACGCGGCACCCCATCTCACGCGCGAATTGGGCGGCGAGCAGCCCGGTCGCGCCGCCGGCGGCCGAGACGAGAACGGTTTCGCCCGGTCGGACACGGCCATATTCGGTCAGGCCGACATAGGCGGTCCAGCCATTGGGGCCGAGCACCGCGAAATGCTGGCGCATGTCGGGGATCGTCTCCAGCTTCCAGATGTCGCCCATATCGGGATAGAGCACCGAATGATCGGCCCATTGGCCATAGGCGCGCACCAGATCGCCCTCGGCAAAACGAGGATGGCGTGATCGAACGACGCGCCCGAGCACGAAGCCGATCACCTTGCTGCCGAGCGGGGTCGGATCCATGTAGCTGTCGGTCCTGGAGGTCATCCACATGCGCGTGCCCGCGTCGAGCGAGAGCCAGAGATTACGCACGAGCAACTGCCGCTCGCCGATTTCGGGCAGCGGCTCCTCGACGAGCCTGATCGACGCGGCGAAGTCGGTGCCCTCGGGGTAAGACTGCAATTGCCAATAGCGGTTGGTCTCGGCCATTCTCGTTCTCCGGACGCGACAATGGTCGGTCGCGCAATGAAGGGCAGCTATTACAAGCATCAATTGCTGGCAGGCCGGAGAAAAGACAGCCTGCAGGCAAAGACGAGGCGAAGAGGCAGGATCTTCCCGGAATGAGCGAAACCTATCATCGTGTGGTCAAGGCCTCGGAGGTCGAGGAGCGGGCGATGCTCCCCTTCATCGTCAACCGCTGGCCCGTCTTCATCTGCCGTGAGGAGGGCAAGCTGCATGTCCTCATCAACCGCTGCACCCACGCCGCCTCTGCGCTGGCGCCCGAGGGCAAGGTTCGTCGCGGATCAGTTATGTGCCCGCTCCACGGCGCGCGCTTCAAGCTCGACACAGGCGAAAGTCTGGGCGGCGTCAATTACAAGTCGCTGACGCTCTTTCCGTGGCGCGAGACCGAGGATGGCTGGATCGAGGTCGCGGTACCCGACGCGGCGCCGGGCGCGGAGCATCTTCCGGTAAAGCCGCTCAGCTGAGTGCGGGCTCCTTCACCCAGGCGATGCCGCGGCGTAGCAGATCGTAAAAGACCGGCAGGTCCCACGCACAGCGATCGACCGTCGGCCAGAATTCGAGATGCGGCTGCATGTCGTAATGGCCGCGGCAATGGCCGAGCGTGTTGTAGAGCACCGCGCCGTCGCCATGCTTCTTGATGTAGAGCACGGGGTGGACGTCATGCGCCCATTGGTCCTCGTCGAAACCCGTTGCTTCCCCCCCGAACTCGGTCTTGAGCAGGACATGGAGGTCGCCGTGCCGCTCCATCAGATAGAGCTCGTCGGTGGTCTCGAACGGTTCGATCCCCCGCGTGAGCGGGTGATCCGGATCTGCGACGGTGACAGGATAGGGCGCGATCGGCGGATGCGCGATGAACTGGGTTCCGAGCGTTTCCATGAAGAGCGGCGCCCAGCGCGGGCTGCCATAGAGGCCGTTGTCGAACAGGCGCAGCACCGAGTTGGTGCCGTGCAGCGCGTACCAGCGCCCGCCGCCCCTCACATAATCGCGCAGCGCCTCCTGGACGTGGAGCGGGGGAATCACGTCGCAGGTATAGGTGATCAGGAAATCGGCGGCGCGGATCGCGTCGATATTCGTATAGTCTTCGAACACGCGCGTCCGGATCCGTTCGTCCTCGGCGAGCAGTTTGAGGAGTTCGAGGCGCGCGAAATCGAAATCGTGGTAAAGCCCGCCCGCAATCAGCACGCAGTTTATCCGCTTCTGCGGCTCGTCGCCCATCTCCATCCCTCCGCTAGAACTGTACGCCCTTGGTGAAGCCGCCGTCCACCAGCAGGTTGGCGCCGGTCATGAAACGGCACGCGGGCGACGCGACGAATGCGATCGCGCGCGCGACCTCTTCGCCCGAGCCCATGCGCCCCATCGGGATCTGTCCCAATATGCCCTTGTAGAAATCGGGCATGGCGGTCTTGATCTGGTCCCAGGCGCGGCCCTCCATCTCGATCGGGCCGGGGGAGATACAATTGGCGCGGATGCCTTCGGGTGCGAGCTTCTGGGCAAGCGCGGCGGTGTAGTTGATGACCGCCGCCTTGAGCGCGTTATAGGCGCCGGGGCCCATGAACTCCTCCAGTGCTGCGGTGGAGGAAATCGTCACGATCGCGCCGGCATCGGATTTCTGAAGCGCCGGCAATGCCGCCTGGACGCCGCGCACAAGCGGCAAGATGTCGGCGTCGAAGACCGCGCGCCAGCCGGCCTCGTCGTCGACGCCGGTATTGGCCGAGGTGAAGGAAATGAAGATGTCGCAACCACCAAGCTCGCTGGCGGCGCTGCCGATCCAGTCCGAGTGGGCAGCAGCGTCGGTCACGTCGACCGCGCCGCCGAAAATCTTCGTGCCGTAATCGCCAAGGGCACCCACGGCAGCGTCGACGCTATCCTGCGAGCGCGAGCAGAGCGCGATGTCGCAGCCTTCGCTCGCCAGGACCCTTGCGGTTGCAAGCCCGATGCCGTGGCTCGCGCCGACGAGTACGGCCTTTCTGCCTTTGAGCCCCAGGTCCATCTTCCGTCTCCATTCCAGCTTTCGGCGCAGCTTAATCGGCGGCGCGGCATTCTGCACTGGCGTTTCCATCAGTGGCCGGAGGACTTATCCAAATTGACAGGGGCGCCGTGACAGCGTCTCCGGTATCCCTGGGACATCGCGATGAGGGAGAGGCGCAGCGTCCATGGAGCAACCCGTCCTTGCCGACATGATCCGCGCCCACGCCGGCGAGCGGCCCGATGCGGTCGCGTTGATCTTCGAAGATCGCGAAACAAGCTACGGCATGTTCGATCGCAACACGAACCGCGTGGCGCAGGGCCTGATCGCCGCGGGGCTGCAGCCCGACGAACGCGTCGCCTATCTCGGCAAGAACAGCGATCATTATTTCGAGTACTGGCTGGGCGCGGCCAAGGCGGGGCTGGTGCTCGTGCCCGTCAACTGGCGGCTCGCGCCGCCCGAGATCGCCTATGTGCTCACGGATTCGGCGCCGAGGCTCATTCTTGCGGAGCCTGAGTTTCTCGATCGGCTGGATCCGTCGGCGGGGTACCGTATCCTCTCGACCGAAGATTTCGCATCTTGGCGGAAAATACAGAGCGATGCAGACCCGCACCGCGACGCCGCGCATGACGCGCCGGTGCTTCAGCTCTATACCTCGGGCACCACGGGCAATCCCAAGGGTGCGCTGCTGACCAATCGCAGCCTGCTTTCGCTGCGTGCGGATACGCCACCCGATCAGCTTCCCGAATGGCACCGCTGGAGCGCGGAGGATGTCAGCCTGATCGCGATGCCCAATTTCCATATCAGCGGATCGGGATGGGGCCTCTGGACGCTCCAGCACGGCGCGAAGGGCGTGATCGTTCGGGAATTCGATCCGCATCAGGTCCTCGAACTGCTCACGCGATACGGGATCACCAAGATCATGATGGTGCCGACCGCGATGCGGATCGTCTGCGAGCACCCCGACGCGGCGGGCACCGATTTCAGCTTCCTCAAATATATGTGCTACGGGGGGTCGGCGATCCCGCTCGATCTGCTGCGCCAGGCGATCGCGGTCTTCAACTGCGGATTCGTGCAGATGTACGGCATGACCGAGACCGCGGGAACGATCGTCGCGCTTCCGCCCGAGGATCATGATCCAGCAGGCAACCAGCGGATGCGCAGCGTCGGGATTCCTCTTCCCGGGGTCGAGGTGAAGATCCTCGACGCGGACGGAAACGATGTGCCGCGCGGCGAGGTGGGCGAGATCGCGTCGCGATCGAGCGCCAACATGGCAGGCTATTACAACCGGCCCGAGGCCACGGCCGAGACGATCGATGCCGAGGGTTGGCTGCGCACGGGCGATGCCGGTTACATGGACGAGGACGGCTATATCTACCTCGCCGACCGCATCAAGGACATGATCATAACCGGAGGCGAGAACGTCTACCCGGCCGAGGTTGAGAACGCGCTCTACAGCCACCCGCAGGTGAGCGATGTCGCCGTCATCGGCGTGCCCGACGCGAAATGGGGGGAGGCGGTGAAGGCGATCGTCGTTCCCGTCGACGGTGAGCAGCCGGATCCGGCGGCGCTGATCGCCTGGGCGCGCGAGCGCATCGCCGGGTACAAGGCGCCCAAGTCCGTCGATTTCCGCGACAGCCTGCCACGCAATCCATCGGGCAAGATCCTGCGCCGGCTGCTGCGCGACGAATATCGCTGACCTCGCTCTTTCGGCAGGTCAATCGCGCGAACGAAGCCCCTAGCCTCAAGTCTGACACAGCATCGGAGAGGGACATGACAGCCAATTTCACGGGGCCGCTCGAAGATCGCGTCGCGATCCGCGAGGTGCTCGAAACCTATGCCGATGCGGTCAATCGCTATGACGAGGCGCTCTGGGCCTCGCTCTGGGTCGAGGACAGCCATTGGGACCTGTCGCACTATCCCGAACTCGGCATCGTCGATGGCAAGGCCGCCATTGTCGAGCTCTGGCGGAGCGCGATGCCCGCCTATCCAAAGCTCAGCTTCATCCTCAGCGTGGGCTCGATCAGGGTCGATGGTGACCGCGCCGACGCGCGCACCTATTTTTCGGAAGTCTATGAGGAACCCGGGACGCTCAAGGATAAGCGCGCGCGGGCCTGCTACAACGACAAGCTCGTCAAGCGCGACGGCAAGTGGTTCCTCCAGAGCCGCGTCTTCAACATCATCCACCAGACCTGATACGTCATCGAGGGAGCCAAAAGCATGATCGTCATCACCGGCCAGATCTTCACCGACAAGGAAACGCTGCCCGCGCTCTACGCACGGCTGCAGGCGCTCGTAGAGCCATCGCGGCAGGAGGATGGCTGTCACTTCTATCACATGGCGCTTGAGGACGAGGAGAAGGGGGTCATCCTGGCGGCTGAGGGATGGCGCGACAGGGCGGCGCTGGAAAAGCACCTGTCACTGCCGTCGATCGCAAAGCTGCTCGCGGACTTCGAGGGCAAGTTTTCGAACGACGTCCAGATCCACGACGTGACGGCGTCGGAGAAGATGGGGGTCTGATCGCGATCAGACCCCGGGCAGGCCCGCGGTCGAGCCGCCGTCGATCACCATCTCGGCGCCCGTCACGAAACGGGCGTCGTCCGATGCCAGATAGATCACGAGCGCCACGATCTCCTCCGCCTCGCCCATGCGTCCCATGGGCGCAATGTTCTCCAGCATCGCACGCGCGGCCTTGGGATCGGGGGCGCCGTTGATCGCGCCTTTGATGAGCGGGGTCTCGACCACGCCGGGATGGATCGTGTTGCAGCGGATGTTGAGCCTGCTCTTCGCGCAATGGATCGCGACCGACTTGGCGAGCAGGCGGAGCGCACCCTTGGTGGTCGAATAGGCAACGTCGCCCGCAAGCGCCAATATGCCGTTGATCGAGCTGTTGATGATGATCGATCCGCCCGCACCGCCGGGATTCTCCTTCATCATCGCGATCGCATTCTGGCAGGTCAGCATCGAGCCAGTCAGGTTGATGTCGACGATCGACTTCCACGCGTCGAGCGCGATGGTTTCGATATCGCTGTCCCCGGTATTGACCCCCGCATTGGCGAACGCGATGTCGAGCCGGCCGAAATTGTCGCGCCCCGCGGCCATCACGCGCCCCCAGCCCTTGGCGTCCTGCACCGCGTGCCGCACGAAAACCGCGCCCGTCTCAGCCGCGATCTTCGTGCCGGCATCCTCATTGTTGCCCGTGAAGACGACCTTGGCGCCCGCCGCCACCATCCCGCGCACCGCGGCTTCGCCGATGCCATTGGTGCCGCCGGTGACCAGTGCGACCTTGTCCTGAAGCTTGCCCGCCATCCCATCCGTTCCCTTTTATCTTGCGGTCATGCCGCCATCGATCACCAGTTCCGATCCCGTCATGAAGCTGGCTCCGGACGAACAGAGATAGACGATTCCGGCCGCGATTTCTTCGGGTTCGCCCATGCGGTTCATCGCGTGGCCCGCGGTCACGATCTCGCGCGCGGTCTCGAGGTCGGGAAAGAGCCCGGCCTCGACATAGCGGGCGTAGATGGTGTGCATCATGTCGGTGTCGATGCCGCCGGGATGGACGCTGTTCACGCGGATCGGCCAGCCCAGCATCGCATATTCGGCGGCCGCGCTCTTGGTGAAGAGGCGAACCGCGCCCTTGCTCGTGCAATAGGCCGCCATCAAGGCGGCGCCTTTGAGACCGCCGACCGATGACAGGTTGACGATCGAAGAGCCGCCCTTGCGCGCTTCGCCGCTCGTTCGGAGGAGTTCCGCCGCCGCCTTGGTTCCGAGGAACAGTCCCTCGACATTGACCGCCATGCACTGGCGCCATTCGGCAAGGCTGGTCTCGGCGATGCTGTTGGTGACCGATATGCCGGCATTGTTGACGAGGTTGTCGAGCCGGCCATGGTCCGCGCCGATCCTGCCGATCAGCGCAGTCCAGCCACTCTCGTCGGTGACGTCGAGCTGGCGGTATTCGGCAGCGCCCTCGACGGCGGCTTCACGTCCGATATCGGAGGCGATCACGGTAGAGCCGGCGTCCGCGAGCGCCTTGACCGTCGCCCGGCCGATGCCGCCGGTGGCGCCCGTGACGAGCGAGACCGTGCCTGAAAGATCGAAGGGCGACATCGTTCCTCTCCTGTCAGCGCGCGGTCCAGCCGCCATCGACGACGACCTCGCTGCCCGTCATGTAGCTTGCATCGTCGCTTGCGAGAAAGGCCACGACCTTGCCGATCTCGACAGGTTGCGCGAGCCGTTTGATCGGCGTCGTCTCGGCCATTGCGTCGATCAGCTGCTGCGCGGTCATCGTGCCGTCGCGTTCCGCCCATCGCTCCATGCCCTTGTGCAGCAGCGGTGTCTCGACGAAGCCGGGATGGACGCTGTTGACGCGGATCGGCACGCCGGCGTCCGCGAATTCGAGCGCGTTCGACTTGGAGAAAAGCCGGACCGCGCCCTTGGAAGCATTGTAGGCGGAGACCTCGCCCATGCCGACCAGCCCCATGATCGAGCTGATGTTGATGATGCTCGAACCATAGGGTGTCTTCGCGCCGCTTTTCGCCAGCAGCGGCTGGAAGGTCTTGGTTCCCAGAAACACGCTGTCGACGTTGAGCGTCATGAGGCGCCGCCAGTCGGTCAGCGCGAGATCCTGGACCTTGCCCGTCAGATCGGCGCCGACATTGTTGACCAGGACATCGAGGCCGCCGAAATCCCGCTCCACACGGCTGCGGACGGCCTGCCAGTCCTCTTCCGATGTCGCGTCCAACCGGATGTAACTGGCGTTTTTGATAGCCTCGGTGACAGAACCCACATCGGCGCTGTCCTCGATATCGAGATCGGTGAGGATCGTGGTCGCGCCATCAGCGGACAGGCATTCGGCGATGGCGCGGCCGATGCCTCGTAACGCTCCGGAAACAAGCGCAATCCTTCCCTCGAGCCTTGCTCCGGCCATCGTTCCCATCCTCTCGCGTGGTGCCCTGGATCCCGGCGGCACTCGGATCGCGCTGTTTTCACCCCTGCCTCGGTGCTTCACACCTGCATCTTTTCACAGGGTGACGCACCCGTCGTCTCGCGCGCATGAAGCATTGTGTCGAGCCTTCGCGATTGGGGAGCGATTGGCTTGTGCGGAAAAGGAGTGTCGTCCGACTGCTGGCTGGATCCACGGCTGCGGCGCGCGACAGCATAGAGGGGCCTGAAAGATGACCAAACAGTCTCTCGTGACGGCGCGGGTGGCAACGTGCAGCCTGCTGGCCATGTCGATTGCCATCGCGACACCGGCGCAAGCCCAGGAAACCGCGCCACCGCCTGCACCCGTTGACGCAGTTGCCCAGCAGCCGCCCGCCGAAGGCGGCGTTGCCGACATCGTGGTCACCGCGCGCAAACGCGCGGAGAGCGTGCAGGACATTCCCGTTGCGGTCACCGCTCTTTCAGCCGAGCTGATCGATCGCCAGGATATCAGCAGTCTCGAAAAGCTCGCAGCACGCACGCCCAATTTCAATGTCGGTCGGGCGTCGAACGGATCGGGCGCGCAGTTGACGCTGCGCGGCATTGGCTCGTCCTCGACGTCGATCGGCATCGAGCAATCCGTCGCGATCGTCGTCGATGGCGTCTATTACGGCCAGGGTCGCATCATCCAGGAAGGGTTCTTCGATCTCGACCGGATGGAGATCTTGAAGGGCCCGCAGGCGCTCTTCTTCGGCAAGAACGCAACCGCAGGCGTGATCTCGCTGACGACCGCCGATCCCACCGACGAACTCGAATGGCGCGTTCGCGCATCCTACGAGTTCAAGTCGGAACAGGTCCAGGGCGAGGTCATCGGCTCCGGTCCGCTGAGCGACACGCTCGGGCTTCGTGTTGCGCTGCGCGGATCGAAGATGTTCGGCGGATACTACCGCAATGTCGCCGATCCGGTGACCTATGCTACGGTCGATATCCAGGACATTCTTGCGGGCCGCCCGCCGACGCCCGTTGGCCATGTCGCTTCGCCCGCGGCGCGTGAGGCGCCGGGCGAGGAGGAGTTTCTGGGCCGCGTAACGCTGAAGTGGCAGCCCGATGATCGGTTTACCGCAACGCTCAAGGCATCGGGCGACTACAACACCGTCAACAATTCGTCCTGGAACTATGTCGCCTTTAACTGTCCGACCGGATCGTCACAGCTTAACGGCTTTCCCTGCAAGCGCGATTTCGTGACGCACCAGAACAACATCCCGTCGGACATCGCAGTGAATTTCCCGTTCTCCAAGTCCGACGGACAATTGTTCAACACATACCGATCCTTCGCCGTGACGGCGAACCTCAACTACGAACTGGACGACGTCACGCTCACATCGGTCAGCAACTATAACTGGAACAACAACCGGTGGGCCTGCGCCTGCGACTTCCAGTCGAGCGCTATAGGAACCTGGGCAACCGAGAATTCGAGCTATGATGCCTTTTCCTCGGAGTTACGCGCGTTGACGACCTTTGACGGGCCGATCAATCTGATGGTCGGTGGTCTCTACCAGAAAACCAACCGCGATTTCGAGCAATTCATCATGTTCGCGAACCTCGAAAACTCGGCCGCGTCGCCGCAGAACCGCTATCTGGCGACGACCAAGACGAGTTTCACCGATGGCGAGACGCTCGCCGCTTTCGGCCAGGTCACCTGGAAGGTGATTCCAACCGTCGAACTTGCGGGGGGTGTTCGCTACACGCACGAAACCAAAGACAGCTTCTTCACCCAACCCTATAATAACCCCGGTGTGACGGGCATCTTCCGCGATCAGCTCGATCCCGACGGATTGGGTGAGGTGTTCGCGAACCAGACCTTCAACGACTGGTCGCCCGAAGCGACGATCACGTGGAAGCCGACCGACGACATCCTGGTCTATGGTGCCTACAAGACCGCCTATAAATCGGGTGGCTTCTCGAACGGCGGCATCAACTCCAAGTTTTCGCTGACCCCGCTCGAGGACCTTACCTTCGATCCCGAAAACGCGCGTGGCTTTGAAGCCGGCGTGAAGACGACGCTGCTCGACAACCAGCTCCGTTTTAACGTCGGTGCCTACACCTATGCCTATAAGGACCTCCAGGTCGACTTCTTCAACTCGCCGATCTTCGCCTTTCAGACATTGACCGCCGATGCGCGCACCAAGGGCGTGGAGGTGGAGGTGGAATACGCGCCCCATGCGGTTCAGGGCCTCAACGTGCATGGTTCGATCAACTACAACCGCGCGCGCTACACCGACTTCCCCGATGCACCCTGCTATGCGGGGCAAAGCCAGGCGGAGGGATGCAATGTCCTGGTGACGACGCCTTCGGGCACCTTCACGCGCCAGAATCTTGCCGGAAAACCGCTGTCGGTGGCGCCCGAATGGACCGGGGCGTTCGGTGCCAGCTACGACACGACCGTCGGCAATGGCTTCAAGCTCGGGCTGTCGGCAGACATGCGCTACAGCGACAGCTATCTGGCCTCGGCCTTCGGCAATCCGGACTCGCGCCAGGACAGCTATGTGACGTTCGACGCGAGCATCCGCTTCGGCGCGGAGGACGATCGATGGGAGGTCGCGCTGATCGGCAAGAACCTGACCAACGAGTTCTATGTGACCGGCGTGGTCGACGGGCCGTCCACGGGCGGTGCCTCGGGCGGGCTTGTTCCGGCGCATGCCGACCAACTCGGCTTCGGAACGCTGCCGCGCACGGTGCAGCTTCAGCTCACGGCGAAGTTCTAGGTGGAGAAGTGGATTGGATACCCGGACAAGGATCGAGAATCTCTATGCGCTGACCGCGGTCGGCAAATGGGATGAGGTCGAGGCGCAACTGACCGACGACTTCAGGATCGTGGAGGCCGACAGCCTGCCCTATGGCGGGGTCTATGAAGGCAAGGATGCGCTTCAGCGGCTCTACACCGTTGTCTTCGGCTATTGGGACGACCCCTCGATCGAGATGCACGACATCGTCGTCTCGGAATCGAACGCGATCGGGCTGCTCACCATCCATGCGACCGCCCGGCAGACGGGTGAGCGCATGGCGTTGAAGGTCGCCGAGGTCTTTCACCTGCGCGGCGACAAGATCTGCGGCATCACGCCCTATTATTTCGATACGGCAGCGATCGTCCGCGCCGTGGGCAAGGTCGTCGCCTGACCAGCAGGCCCGACGCTGGCCGAAGCGCTAGTTTTTCGCAATGCGTGCCGGGAGCAAGATGGGCGCGACCTCATTTCCCCCGGAGAGATGCCGTGAACAATCCGATTCCCCATCCGCTCACCATGGACGGGCGGGACCCGAGCAATCTGCGCGGCGATCCGATCACCGGTGACCGTTACACCTCCAAGGAGTTCGCGCAAAAGGAATGGGACCATATGTGGACGCGGATCTGGCATGTCGCCGGCCGGACCGCCGAGCTCGAGGAGCCGGGCGACTATATCGTCCACGACTTCATGCATGAATCCGTCTTCTGCGTTCGTCAGGAGGACGGATCGATCAAGGCCTTCTACAACACGTGCGGCCATCGGGGGCAGCGGCTCGTCTGGGACAGCTCAAGCGTGAGCCAGGGGTTCCAGTGCCCCTATCATGGCTGGCTGTGGGGCAAGGACGGCGTTCTCAGAAACGCGCAGGACCCGCATGATTTCCCGGGTGGCAATCCGTGCGGCAAGCTGAAGCTGCGCGAGCTGCGCTGCGACACCTGGGGCGGCTTCGTCTGGTACACGATGAGCGACGATGCGCCGTCGCTGATGGAGTTCCTCGATCCGATCCCTGAGATCTACAAGAACTATCCGATGGATACCGCAGTCCGCGTGCTGTGGATGAAGATCGATCTCAACACCAACTGGAAATTCTCGACAGACAATTTCAGTGAATCCTACCACACGCGCACCGCACATCCGCAGGTGCCGCCCTGGATCGACCAGGACGTCGATACCGCGCGCCACGAAATGTATCCGGGCGGCCATGGCCGGACGGTCCAGCCGATGCGCCCCTCGCTGTCCGACCGGTTGCCCGAGGGCGTGCCGCATCCCTTCGACTTCATCCTGAGGGAATGGGACATCGATCCCGAAGCCTATCCCGATTTCGAGACCAAGACGATGCAGGGCTGGCTCGACCTGAAGGCGGCGAAGCGCCGGCTCTGGAAGGAACGGGGCTATGTGCATTACGAGCATCTGGATGACGAAGAACTGACCGACAGCCCGCACACCGTCATCTTCCCGAACGTCACGCTGTCGTTCCTGCCCGACAATCTCATTTTCTTCCGGACCGAGCCGCATCGGGATGATCCCAACAAATGCACCTTCGACCTGTGGTGCATGGCCTATCCCGTAGCGGGGCAGACCGAGGTGGAATCGATCATGGCGGGCCCCAAGCCGCTCCGCGAGGCCGAGTTCGATCACCGCGACTTCGACAACGGCAAGGGCATCCCCGAACTCGAGGGGCAGATCGTCTTTCAGGACATGATGCTCGCCGACGGCCAGCAGCGCGGCATGCACTCGCGCGGCTATCGCGACGCCTATCTGTCGGGGCAGGAGACGCGCGTGCGCTTCTTCCACGAGGTGCTCAACGACTATATCGAAGGCCGCCGGTGAGCCGGATCGCCAAGCTCGACGTTGCCGACTGGGATGCCGAGCTGCGCGCCGTCTTCGCTGCCGATCAGGCTACGCCGCTCGAACAGGGCGCGATGCGGATGTTTGCGCACCGGCCGGCGATCGCCAAGGGCATTGTCGCGCTCGGCGCGGGGCTCAAGCAGGATCGTACGCTGCCCGAACGGCTGATCGAGCTCGTCCGGCTGCGCATCGCTTGGCACAACCAGTGTCGCAGCTGCATGGCGATCCGCTATCGTGACGCGGTCGAGGATGGGGTTGACGAGGCGTTGGTATGCTCGCTCGAACGGCCGGCCGAGGCGCCGGATCTGACCGCGGCGGAGCGTGCGGCGCTCGACTATGCCGACCGGTTCGCAACCGATCATCTGTCGATCGACGACGCCGTGCATGACGAATTGCGCCGGCATTTCGACGAGGGCCAACTCGTGGAACTCGGCTGCTGGGTGGCGTTCTGCGTCGGCTTCGGCCGGCTTGGCGCCAGCTGGGATATGGTCGAGGAGCTGCCCGACGCCTATCGCGCACGCGACGCCGGGCCGATCATGCCGTGGAGCGGTGATCCGATCATTGTGCGCTGAGCTGCCGGGTCAGCCCGCGGTCTTTGGTGCATGGAATTGCTCCACAGAGCGGGGGATATTTCCCCGCGCCTGCATTCGCGCACACGCTCCGGCGCCGCTACGTAAGCGGCTCCTACGCAAAATGACAGGTGCCTTGTTGCCGCACCCGCTCCTAGGATCAAAGCATGGAGAGACGGCTGCCTGACGGCAGCGAAATTCACTTTGGGTGGTGCTGGAGCGCAGCTCACCGTCCGCGGCATCGTGCCCGGCGGAACGCTGGACTGCATCCTGCGTCGCCGTGGGAGAGGCCGGGAAGCCGGTCAGAACAGAACCGGCTGCTGCCGGCATTCTGGGGAGGATAAAATGGCGCGCTGCGTGTTGACGATGACGCGATTACTGGCTTCGAGCGGAGCGCTCGGGCTGGTCCTTGCTACCCCGCTCTACGCACAGGAAGAGCCGCCGCCACCGGCCGAGGAGCCCCAGGCGAGCGAGGGGCTCGGCGACATCATCGTCACCGCGCAGAAGCGCGAGGAAAGCCTGCAAAGGGTGCCGATCTCGGTCACCGCGATCGACGGCTCTGCGATCGAATCCATGCATGCATCGACCTTGCAGGGCCTCAACGGCACCATCCCCAACATCCAGCTCAACAACTTCTCCAACACCCCCAATTCCGCAGTCATCAGCATCCGCGGTATCGGGGTCGTCGAACCCGATCCCTATGCGGGGAACACCGTGTCGATCGTCTATGACGGCGTGCCGCAATTCTTCTCGATGGGCGCGCTCGTCGACCTCTACGATATCGAGCGCATCGAGGTGCTGCGTGGGCCCCAGGGCACGCTGTTCGGGGCCAACACGACGGGCGGCGTGGTCAACATCGTGACTGCGCAGCCGACGGGTGAGCTCGGCGGCAAGTTCGAGGCGACGATCGGCAACTACCGCCGTTTCGACGCCGCCGGCGCCTTCGATCTCCCGATCATCAACGACGTTCTCGCGGCCAAGTTCGTGATCTCGCACAACCAGCGCGACGGGTTCTTCACCAACGTCGTCAACGGCAGCGATATGGGCCGCCGCAACACGACGATCTTTCGCGGCTATCTGAAGCTGACGCCGAGCGCCGATTTCGACGCCACGTTGATCGGCGAATATACGAGGGGGCGCAACGGCGCACCGGTGTTCCAGATCGGCGCATCGCCCGCCGAGGTTGGGCCCACCTTCGATCCAACCGATGGAGACGCGACCCAATTATATCCGGACGAGAACTTGTTCGTCCCGCCCGACATCAAGGGATACCCCAACCCCTGTCCTTCGCGGTTCCAGCCGTGCAAGGCGACCGACAAGCTGCTTGCCGCCAATGACACGGTTCCCGACATCAGCAATCTCGATACCTATCGCGCGACGCTGACGATGAACTGGCGCAGCTCGGGTGTCGGCGATCTCACCTCGATCACGGGATACAAGGACTTCCGTGTCTTCGAATATACCGATCAGGATCAGTCCCCGGTGTTCCTCGACGACACGCGCCGTTTGACCAAGGGATGGCAATTCAGCCAGGAGCTTCGCTCCGCGATCGACATCACCGACGCGATCAACGTGATCCTCGGCGGCTTTTACCTGAAGACGCACTACACGCATCAACAGGATTTCCGCATCCAGTTCGCGGCGCCCGGCCTGCTCCAGGTCAACACGCAGGATCAGGACAACTGGTCGCTTTCGGGCTTTGCTCAGGTCTATGCGAACGTGACCGACGAACTGCGGCTGCAGGGCGGCATCCGTTACACGCATGAAAAGACGTCGATGCTCGCCGCGACGCTCAATTCGATCAATCTGAGCGGCATGACCGATTTCGACGGCACGGGCAATGTGTCGCTGGGCGGCGTTGCACCGCCGCGGGGCACCAAATCCTGGGACAAGGTGGGCTGGAAGCTGGGGGCGGACTATCAGGCGACGTCCGATATCCTGCTTTACGGCTCATGGGCGCGCGGCTTCAAGTCGGGTGGTTTCACGGGGCGCATCGGCATCGCGTCCGACCTTGGCCCCTATAATCCCGAGGAAGTCGACACCTTCGAGCTCGGTATCAAGACCGACCTTTTCGATCGCCGGGTGCGCTTCAACCTGGGCGGGTTCTATACCAACTATCGCGACCTCCAGATCGCGCAGATCTATTTCGTCAACGATCCCGTCACGGGGCTGCCGGTGCAGGGGAACACCATCCTCAACGCGGGCAAGGCCGAGATCAAGGGCTTCGAGGCGGAGCTGACCGCGCTTCCCGTCGACGGTCTGACGCTGACGGGCTCGCTCGCCTATCTCGACGCGCAATATGAGGAATTCATCTATACGAGCCCCTTTACCGTCAGCCCCGCCAACCCGACGGGCATCCCGCAGGATCTGAAGGGCAATCCGCTCCAGAACTCGCCCAAATGGGCGGCCACTGCGGGCTTCACATACGAATTTCCGGTCGGCGGCGACAATTCGATCCGGCTGCACGCGCTCTACAGCTACACCGATTCCAAGTTCCTATCCTCGATCGACAATTCGCCGCGCTCCAGGATTCAGTCGACGCATCTGGTCGATGCCAATATCGACCTTGTCGGCGGCGATGGCTGGGAGCTTGGGGTCTGGGCGCGCAACATTTTCGACGAGCGCTATATCCAGAGTGTCTTCGACAATGTCGGCTATGGCGGGCTGGTGAGCTACCTCAACCCGCGCGAATATGGCGTCACCGCGAAATTCTCGTTCTGACGGGGAGTGTGTGGCGGTTTGGGAGATCGATCAGCCGAGCGCTTCGATCTCCGCCGCCAGCAGCGCGCGTTGGCGCGCCCGTGGCCAATCGGCGGGGTCATAGGTCGCCTGACCCGAAAGGCCCGTTACCACCGCAAGCAGACGCCGCGCCTGCATGTCGCGCGCGTCGGGCGACGCTGCCGGTATATCCGACGCGCTTTCCAGCAAGTCTACGATCATCAGCCGCGCCTCGCGGCCGCGCTGCTGCTGCTCCGCCATGAACTGCGGATCCTCCATCGCCATGCCCCAGAAGGCGAACCAGATCTTCCAGCGGTCGCGCCGGTCGCGATCGAGGGGCAGGATCGCCTCGAGACACTTCTGCAGGTCGGCGCCTGCGTCGCGCCGACGCTGCACGCGCGCGATCGTGTCGAACATCGCCATGCGATAGACGAAGAGCAGCAACGCGCGCTTGTTCTCGAAATAGTGCGAGACGATCGCGGTGCTGAACCCCGCGATCCGGGCGACATCGCGGACGGTGACGCCCTCGAGGCCTGAGGCCGCGATCAGTCGCGCCGCGATCGCCCCCACTTCGCGCCGGCGCGCTTCATGATCGACGATCAGCGGCATGGCTCATTCCGCCGCGAGCGGCGTGCCCTGAAGGCCAAGATAGGTATCGAGCGTCTGGTGGATGTGGCGGATGCGCGATTCCTGATAGTTGGAGAATGTCGCGGTCTTCTTCTTCGCGGCGCCCATGCCTTCCTGCATCCAGCCCATGTTTCCCGTGTCCTGGTCGTAAATGTCGCCGAGGCTCAGATCGACCCCGGGCACGCTCGAATAGCTGTCGTCGATCCCGATCCGCACCGGTTCATAGGGTTCGGGCCGTCCGCCCGGGGGCAGGGGGGCGAGCAGCAGCAGGTCGAACAGCGCCCTGGTCGGATCCATGCCCAGGGGGCGGAACCGGTAGATGATGGGAAACGACGGGGCGAGGAAGAAGTGGCCGTTGGGAAAGGCGAAATAGCCGACCGTATCGATGATCTCCGAGGTGCTGCGGTCGTCGAGGTCCTTGCCGCCCGCCTTGATCACCGACTTGAAATAATCGGCCATCACCTTGCGCGCCGAAACGCCCTCGGGAACCGTAAGCGCGTCGCCCACCGCGCTGCGATCGCCCAGCACGATCGTGTCGAGGATTTCCTGCTGGGACACGGTATCGCCGCTATAGGGGCTCGCCACGCCGGCAAGACTGATCAGCCGGTTAATGTGCGGGCCGAATGTGTCGTACTGCGTGTTGATGTCGCCCGTGCCGTTCTGGAGCTGCGGGTGCGTCACATGCGTATGATAGGATTCGAGGAAGGCTTCGGACGCAACCTTCCAGTTGCACGGCAGCTCCTTCTGGACATGGAGCGATACATAACGGTCCTCGAGTTCGGCATGCGCCGCATGCTCGGGGAGCGGCGCCAGATACTCTTCGAGCGACGGCGCGTCCTCGTCCATGCACACGAATACGAAGCCGCCCCATGCGCCGACGCGCGCCTCGGGCAGCCTGAATTCCTCCCGGTCGACATGCGGGAAATCCCACGCGCAGGGGAGATCGACCAGCTTGCCCTCGAGGCTCCAGGTCCAGCCGTGGAAGGGGCAGGCGAGCTTTGGGCTCCAGCCTTGGGTGAAGGAGGGCTTGAGCTTGGTGCCGCGGTGCAGGCAGGCGTTGTAATAGGCCTTGATCGATCCATCGTCGCTTCGCGTGATCACCAGCGAATAGGGGCCGATGTCATAGACATAGAAGTCTCCCGCCTCGGGGATGTGCTCCTCGCGACACGCCCATTGCCAGACGCGCGGCCACATCAGGTCCATCTCGGCCTTGAAGAATTCGGGGCTGGCATAGCGCTCGAACGGAATGTCGCGGTCGCCCAGGAAGCGATAGGATTCGATCTGATAGGATGCGGGCTGGCGCTCGGCGTCCGCATCGGCGCGGATCACGTCCTGCACGCTCGGCGCACCGGGGCAGCGCGCTTCACCTCGGGCGAGGGGCCGTTCGGCAATGTCCATCGTCACTCTCCTGTGGAATCGATCTATTTAAAACAGCTGTCATAAATAGGAACGCAGCGAAAGCTGCGGATTCCGCCAGTTTTGTGGACAAGGGACAGCGCCGATAAGAAATTCGCGCGGCGTTTTGCGTCAGCCGCCCGGATGGAGAGGCACATGCTGCAGACCAGACCGCCACAGACAAGCACCTATCCCGTCGTCCCCGAATGCGGGCAGATCGCGCTTCGCGGCGATCCGATCACGTCCGAACGCTATTACTCGCGCGATTGGGCGCAGGCCGAATGGGACCGGATGTGGACGCGCGTCTGGCACGTCGGCGGCCGCCTCGCGCAGCTCGAGGAGCCGGGCGATTTCGTCGTCCACAATTTCCTGAAGGAATCGGTGGTGCTGGTCCGCCAGCAGGACGGATCGGTGCGCGCCTTCTACAACAGCTGCCAGCATCGCGGGAACCGGCTCGTCTGGACCGATGCCGGCGCGGTCGCGCGCGGGCTCTCCTGCGCCTATCACGGCTGGCTCTGGGGCCTCGATGGCGTGCTGCTCGATGCGCAGGACCCCGACGATTTTCCGCAGGGCAATCCTTGCGGCAAGCTCAAACTCAAGGAAATTCCCTGCGCCAGCTGGGGCGGCTTCGTCTGGTACTCGATGGACCCAGAGGCCAAGCCGCTCGCCGATTATCTCCACCCCATGCCCGAGCTGCTCGCCGGGCGCGGCATGGACGATCTCGTCCGCGTCGTGTGGAAGACGGTCACGGTCAACACCAACTGGAAATTCTCGCCCGACAATTTCAACGAGAGCTACCACCTGCCGACGGTGCATCCGCAGATGCGGCAGATGATCGACGAGGATTACAGGAACACGGTCTTCGACATGTTCCCCGCCGGCCACAATCGCATGATCGAGCAGGGCCAGCCGTCGATGCGTGCAGACTTCCCCAACATGGTCGAACCGGTATGGGAAATGATGCTCGCCGACTGGGGACTCGATCCCGCCGAATTCGAGGGGCGATCACGCGAGGGGCGGCGCGCGCTGCAGGAGGCGAAAAGGCGGCTGGGTGCGGAGCGCGGCCATCGCTATTTCGACCGGCTGCTCGACGATGAGCTGACCGATTACTTCCACCAACACGCTCTTCCCCAACGTGACGATCACGGGCACGCCCGACGGCGTCCATTTCTTCCGCACCGAACCGCTCGCGACCGACCCCGAATGGTGCACCTTCGACTATTGGTACATGGTCCCGCGCATTGAGGGACGCGACGAGGTCGCGACGGTCTATGGCATGCGGCCCTATGAGGAGGCCGAGCACGAGGTCTCGACCTATGGAGACGGCCAGGGCGGCCATCATCTCGGCGATTTCATCGATCAGGATCTCGGCGTCGCGGTGGCGCAGCAGCAGGGTTTCCACTCGCGGGGCTATTCAGACCCATATCTGAGCGGACAGGAGGGACGCGTGCGGCGTTTCCACGAGGTGCTTAACGACTATATCGAAGGGCGTCGCTGACGCAGCGTGCCTACTCGGCAATGAGTTCCTTGAGCGGCACGCCAACGTCGGAGAGTTTCGCGGCGTCGGGCGACAGCCGTTCGGTGACGAGCTTGCGGCCCTGGACATAGTCCTTGGTGGCGTTGACGCAGTCGAGCGCGATGACGCGGCCCTGTTTCAGATAGACGATCGAGAAGGAGCGCGTCGCGGGATCGCCGCGCACGATCGCCGCGTCATGGTCGATCGAGAGGCCCACGGTCTGGAGCTTGAGGTCATACTGGTTCGACCAGAACCACGGCACCGCATGATAGGGCTGCGGATCGCCCATGATCGCCTTCGCCACGACATTGGCTTGGTCATTGGCGTTCTGCACCGATTCGAGCCGGATCCGCTGGCCGCCGGCAAAGTCGTTCTCGTGCGAGGCGCAGTCGCCGATCGCGTAGATGTCGGCAAGCGAGGTCCGGCAGAAGCGATCGACCTCGACCCCGTTGCCCCCCGC